>NZ_JAMFRV010000558.1 GCF_026224925.1 Pseudomonas sp.
ATTGAGCCAAACGACTCCGACATATAAAAAAGCTACCGCATACGCAAGGTAAGACGGCCATTCCTTGATCAACTCCTCCGCGAGATGGCCTACCTCCATACTGGGTCGGTGAATCTCAATGACCAGTAGTGTGATAATGATGGAGAACACCCCATCACACAGTGCTTCCAAGCGATGAATTTGAGCAGGGCTGCTGTTTTTCTCGTCGATCTCTTTAATTTGTTCCACGCTTTTATACTCAAGATTTATCGTGATTCTGGACGGGGTAAATCCCGAAGTTGGTCGGGTGACCTTCGCTACGGCAGGCGACAACTTGCTCAGTTATGTAATTTGTTTTCGTTGTTCAGAGGATACCGAATGGCCGCAGATGAACACTCCGTCTATTGCTATGTAATTTTTTTGCTTGATTTCAGTTCGTCGCAATATTCGGAGTGCCGATGGGCCTGAGAAGACGGAACATTCGGTGAGCAATATTCGAGGTTAAAAGACGTGCTAAATGGTGAGCCAACGTCTCAACGCGATGACGACTTCCCTAGCCAGCCAGGCAAATGATGGTTGCTACCATCGTTTGGCTATAAAGAGGATGCAAGGACTCGATATGGCTGCGGCGTGTGCCCGTTGCCTGGGGAGTGTTATTGGCGCGATATCCTGGATGGTAGTGTTTGTTGCCAGGCTCAAATGCACCGAAATAAAAAAAGCCCCCAAACCATTTCTGATTTGGGGGCCCACTCATGCGAATGCTTAGAAATTCATGGCATTATTTTTTCGTAGTGGTGCAATCCGTGCTCGGTCTACATCTGGCGTACGGTATTGCTCTTCAGGGATTTCTGCCAATTTGGATTCCGCGATTTCCGGGCCAAGACCGTAATAGCGGCAAAAGCTCATGATCATCGGGCGCCACAGATTGGGGTCGATCCGGTTCTGGTTGTCTTTAGCCAGGATGGAAGGATCCACGTGCACGCGTTGAATTCTCATCTCGAGGCAGGTGATTCCTTCCAGGGTGCACTCTTCAGCGCGTTCGTGAACGGAGTAATCATATTCATCCGCCATGACAGAATTGATTCTTACCAATTTGGCCTCCAGTTGAATCGGGCACTCCAAGACGCGTGGAGCATCGACGGTTTCTGAAGCGATTGGGGTCAGCCCAGCAGCGCCGAATTTATCCGCCTCATATTTATACCCGCGCTGGGCTTTACCAGTTGGGACCGGATTGGAAGCGGTCAATTTTGAAAGGCGATTCACGACATCAACCATGCTGCAGGTGGGTAGGTTGATCACACATTCGCCGGTTCGAATGATATTTTTTGCAGTTTGAGACACGGCCTCAAAGCCAAGCATGCACCGCCACCCGAGCCAGAATGCCGAAGAAATGGGTGCCAAGTTATAGGTGCCATCTTCGTTCACAGAACTGTTCAATACCACGGGAGTCCCGAGATATAAAATGGATGGCTCACTCAGTACATGCTTTTTTTTGGCTTTCATATCAATTCTCACTTCGGTGAAATTTCGGTTCGGTCGGTGAGTCTGTATTAATTTTTGTATGATCCACAAACAGGAGTTGTGACTCCTCGTAGTCGAGGAATCATTGCGTGGATAAATATTAATTCGAATGCTTTTCTAACTAACTCTGTTTCTTGCGTTGTAATGCGCTAAATTGAATTGTTAATTGGAGAGATGGGCAGTTTCAGTTGGCATCGTGAAAAATTATTCCCAATGTATGCCGGTGTCCTGTGCGGAGCTGGCTAACACCGTGTCGGGAATTACCTCGATAAAAGCCCCGTGTACTTTTCATTGGCCTGCAATTGACGGGGAGTATTGCTGCATGGCCCTGCAGGAGGGGCACTACTTCAGCGCGTCCTCCTTTCTTCGGATCGCTTTCGGTGAGAAGCAATTCACCTCCAGTGAATTCGAGAGTGGGGTCGGACAGTAGAAACACCACCTGTAACGGAAAGACGTGCTCGCCGTACAGGTCTTGATGCAGACAGCAATAATCGCCAGGCCCATAGCTGAGCATCAGTGGGGTAGGGCGGAGCTGCCCAGCCGCATGACAGATCTGGGTGAACTCATCATGGTTTGTTGGGAAGCGTTCGCTGATCTTCATCTGGCTGTGCCACCTGTTAGCAATCGGCGCCAGTTGTTCGTAAAGCGCAGTGCGCAAGCGTGCCACGGGATCAGGAAGGGGATAGCCGAAATATTTGTACTCGCCACGACCAAAGGCGTACCGCTCCATTACGATTCGGCTTCGGAATCGTTCTTTCTCATCATAGAGGGCAGTTAACTCCTCACATTCAGCCGGTGTGAGAAGCGTCGGGGTAACGGCGAAACCGTCTATGTTGAGAGTATTTTCAATATTCTCCCAGTTAAGCGCAGTCACTCGTTCATCTAATGCGCGCGGATCGGCACCCGGCAGCGAAGGTATATCGATGTTTACGGGTACTAGAGAAGTATTACTTAAATTCATATGAATAGTTTCCTGTACTCCGTTGTCAGCGAACTATGGCTGCTTTCCAGAGTGCGTACTTATCCGGTAGGCATACCGCACAGGGCCGATAGCCTGCTGAAAGGGCAGTCGCTTCATCCTGAAAAAACACGCGATGCTTGACGTAGCCACCGCGCGCGATTGCGAGCAGCGCTGTTCGGCAATCAAGGCGACCAAAGATTTTCGAACGTCGGTGCCCGCCGAGCGTGCCTGGAGCCTTACTGGCGTAAGGAATGCCATCTAGTCCGATTAACTTCCACGACTTTTCACTCACCGGTAGAAACCTGTGGACTGTGATCGAGCAGGAGCTCCAGCCCCATACGCTTGCCGCTTCTGACCCGGCTGATGGCGTGTTTCATGTTCACGCGGTAGTACCCTTTGCTGCCTTTAAATGGTCGATGCGCCGTGGCGATGAGGGCTACATCGCCGACGGCCAAGGGCAGTACCATAGGGCGAGATTGCATGCGTGGGCGTTGCTCGGTCATCACAAACTGCCCGCCGGTGAAATCTGTACCGGGATCCGATAGAAGCATCACCAGTTGGACAGGGAACTGCGTATTCGGATTTTGGGTAAGTACTTGGTACTCATGTTCTCCGAGTGTTTGTACTGCCCCATAGACGCGCTTGCCATCGACCTGTTTTGTGCTGGCTGCTACAGCGTCAATTCCCATGAGCTCGTTCCACGTGCTCGCGAGAGACTTGAGGTGCTGGTAGCAACTCTCTCTCAAGGTATTAAGAGTTTCTGGTAGCGCCGACGTCAGAAGCGTTGAGCTGCCCTGCGAATCGGGTGCGTCTGCGTCACGTTGACGAGCAATCGTCTCTGTTTCACGGATTAATGCCTGCGCAATTTTTTGTACCTCAGAAGGTTCAAATAAACCTGGTAATAGCGCATAACCTTCGCGACTCAGTTCTGACTCGATGTCGGCCCAGTTCAGCCCAGCCAATGATTCGGTGTTCATTATTCGTCTGCTCCCTCGCGGTCCAACAATGCACGTTTGCGATCGACACCCCAGCGGTAACCTGAAAGCTCTCCGCTTTGCCGAACGACTCGATGACATGGAATAGCCACGGCGATCTTGTTGGCACCGCAGGCGAGTGCCACCGCCCGGACCGATTTGGGTGATCCAATGCGCTCGGCAATTTGGGTGTAGCTGGCCGTTTCCCCAGCGGGGATTTCCCGCAAGGCCTGCCAGACACGTTCCTGGAAGGCGGTGCCACGCACGTCCAAGGGCAGGTTGAGGCCAACGGCCGGCGCTTCGATGAAACCGACGACTTGTGCAATTAGTAGCTCGAAGTTCTCATCACCACCAATAAAGTCCGCTTTACGGAACATATCCTGGAGGTCTCGCACCAGCGCATCAGGATCGTCGCCAAGAAGAATCGCGCAAATACCGCGCTGGCTCTGAGCGACGAGAATGGCACCCAGAGAACATTGACCAACCGCGAAGCGAATCACTGCGTTCTGTCCGCCGTCGCGATAATCGCGAGCGCACATTCCGAGCAGTCCGGCGGATGTCTCATAAAAGCGGCTATTGGAGTTGAAACCAGAACCG
>NZ_JAMFRV010000559.1 GCF_026224925.1 Pseudomonas sp.
GACTCGACACCGATGCTGCCGACTGTCAGCCTGATCGCGACCGAGGACTATCCGCTGTCGCGGCGTCTCTATTTGTACTTGCCGCCCGTGAGTCATCAGCCGTGGGCCGAGGCGCTGGTGCACTTTGCGCAAAGCGCAAAAGGTCAGGCAATCGTAGCCGCTAACGGGTTCATTTCCCAGACGGTGCAGGCAGTCAAGGTACAGGTCTCCGCTGAAATGCCAACGGACTACCAGGTCATCGTCAAGCAGGCGCAACGTTTGTCGGTGAATTTCCGATTCGCCCAAGGCAGTGCGGTTCTGGACAACAAGGCCCAGCGCGACTTGCAGCGGGTGCTGGCGTATTTGAAGAGCCACGACAAGCTAAACAGCGAGGTCACGCTGGTAGGGTTTGGTGACGCAAAGAGTGATCCAGTCCGTGCTGCGTTGCTGTCAAAGCTGCGGGCAATGGCTGTACGCCGTGAACTGGTGAAGAGCGGCGTCAACTTCCGCGACATTCGCGGTTTCGGGGATGAAATGCCTGTGGCGGCAAACGATGCCGACGAAGGCCGGATCAAGAATCGGCGGGTAGAGGTTTGGGTATATTAAAGTCTGGCTTGCATGAATCGGCGAATTGCCCAAGTCCAGCACCATGCCGAGAACTCAAGGACCGAACGTGCTCGGGAAGCAGACAACGCGGTTCATCAGCAAGACGGCGTCGCTTCATTCGCAAGCAAGCTTGCTCCCACCGGATCTTGAACTGCACCAACTCCAAAGCCATGCCGAGAACCAGTGGGACCGAACTTGTTCGAGAAGCAGACGCCGCGGTGCATCAGACAGACCGCGTCGTAGCCTTCGCCAACAAGTTGGCCCCTACAGATTCATGCAACTCCGATGATATTTGCTTAACCGTGTCGTTCGCTGCGCAGCATTTCCTTGGGTACGTATTTACCGATCTCGAATTTGCCGATCGCCGCGCGATGCACCTCGTCCGGGCCGTCGGCCAGGCGCAGGGTTCGCTGCATGGCGTACATGTAGGCCAGCGGGAAGTCATTGGAAACCCCGGCGCCGCCATGCATCTGGATCGCCCGGTCAATGACCCGCAGCGCTACGTTGGGGGCGACCACCTTAATCTGGGCAATTTCGCTTTTCGCCACTTTGTTGCCGGCAGTGTCCATCATGTAGGCGGCCTTGAGCGTCAGTAGGCGTGCCATGTCGATTTCCATCCGCGAGTCCGCAATGATGTCGATGTTGCCGCCAAGCCGCGCCAATGGTTTACCAAACGCCGTGCGGCTGATGGCGCGTTTGCACATCAACTCTAGCGCGCGCTCCGCCATGCCGATGGAGCGCATGCAATGGTGGATCCGGCCAGGCCCGAGGCGACCTTGGGCAATCTCGAACCCGCGACCTTCGCCCAGCAGCACGTTTTCGTAAGGCACCCGCACGTTTTCAAACAGCACTTCGGCATGGCCGTGCGGCGCATCGTCGTAACCAAACACCGGTAACGCTCGGACGATGGTTACGCCGGGAGCGTCGGTAGGCACCAGGATCATGGAGTGCTGCTGATGACGTGGGCCGTCCGGGTTACTCAAGCCCATGAACACCATGATCTTGCAGCGCGGATCGCAGGCACCTGATGTCCACCATTTACGGCCGTTGATTACCCACTCATCCCCCACACGCTCGGCACGAGCAGCCATGTTGGTCGCATCAGACGACGCCACGTCTGGCTCGGTCATAGCGAAGGCCGAACGTATTTCACCGCGCAACAGCGGTTCAAGCCACCGCACTTTTTGTGCTTCATTGGCGTAGCGCACCAGCACTTCCATGTTGCCGGTGTCAGGCGCTGAGCAGTTGAATGGCTCGGGACCGAGCAACGAGCGGCCCATGATTTCAGCCAGCGGCGCGTACTCAAGGTTAGTCAGGCCAGCACCCAGCTCTGATTCAGGCAAGAACAAGTTCCACAGACCTTCGGCTTTGGCCCTGAGCTTTAGCTCTTCCATTATCGCGGTGGGTTGCCAGCGATCCCCTTCGCTGACCTGCCGTTCGAACACGGGTTCGGCCGGGTAAACATAGGCGTCCATGAACGCGGTAACACGCTCACGCAGTTCCTGAACCTTGGGGGAGTAGGCGAAATCCATGGGCAGCTACCTTCGCAATTAGGTGGATGAGGTCATGGATCGGATGCTAGATCAGCGACAAACATTTATCTAACCTATTCTCAGCGTGTATAAACATTCATAACCGATATATGATCGACCTACGCAAGTCACAACAAAAACAACATGAGAGCGCAACGGAATGAATCTGAGCAAAGTCGACCTCAACCTCTTTATTGTGTTTGATGCCATCTATACCGAAGCAAATCTGACCCGCGCTGGACAAATAGTCGGAATTACCCAGCCTGCGGTCTCCAATGCTTTGGCGCGGCTGCGCGAGACGTTTAACGATCCATTGTTCGTGCGAACCGCTCAAGGCATGGTGCCAACGCCCATGGCTCAGAACATTATTGGCCCCGTGCGCAATGCCCTGTCGCTATTGAGGGTTTCGGTGCAAGAAAGCCGGATTTTCAATCCGCTGCAGGCCAACAAAACCTATCGCATCAGCATGACCGACCTGACCGAAGCGGTGATCCTGCCAACGCTGTTTCAGCGTTTGCGCCGCTTGGCACCGTCCGTGATCATCGAAAGCTTTCTGTCAAAACGTCGTGAGACCACCAAAGAGTTGGCTGCCGGCCGACTGGACTTCGCTGTCGATGCGCCGCTCAACACCGACCCTCAAGTACGTCACGTCAAGCTGATGGAAGACAAATACGTGTGCGCAATGCGTAAAGGGCACCCGTCTGCAGCCAAGGAGAAATTTGCTCTTGAGGACTACTTGTCACTGACCCACATCCATATCTCCAGCCGCCGTAGCGGCTTGGGTCATGTCGACCTGGCATTGGGCAAAATGGGCATCCAACGCAAGATCGCCCTGCGTTCTCAGCATTACCTGATGGCGTCACAAGTGTTGCAGCAAACCGACATGGTCATGACCGTCCCAGAGCGCTTCGCCAAGCGTCACGAACTGCACTACTTCAACCTACCGGTCAATGACGTGCCACTTGTGGAAACCCACCTCTATTGGCACGAAAGCACTGACCAAGACCCGGCCAACCGCTGGATGCGTGAGCAAATAATTGAGTTGTGCCAACAGGTGACAGCACAAGATAAAAAGCTCGACAAGACCTTAGATACAACTGTTAAATAATTGATTTATATAACTATTTAAACCTATTTTTAATATTGCTTCTAGGCTGCAAACAACCTGCGTCACCGAAGGGCGCTCGGTACGCAGCTTGACGTATACGTCAAGCACGCCGTAGGTTAACCCCTACGTTAACCCCGAGCGCCCTTATGAGCAGCCTGACCTACAGCATCTCCGACCTCGCTCGCGAGCTCGACATCACCACTCGCGCTATTCGTTTTTATGAAGAACAAGGCTTGCTAGCCCCTGAGCGCCGAGGTCTTGAGCGCATTTACTCGGCCCGTGACAAGGTCAGTCTGAAGCTCATCCTGCGCGGTAAACGCATCGGCTTCTCCCTGGCGGAATGCCGGGAACTCATTGAGCTGTACGACCCGCGAGGGGACAATCAAAAGCAACTAAACACCATGCTCGGCAAGATCGGTGAGCGCCGTAATCAGTTGGAACAACAACTGTTAGACATTCAGCAAATGCAGCTAGAGCTGGACACAGCGGAAGAGCGTTGTCTTTCAGCGCTTGAACGATCTATTACAAATCATAAAGTTACAGAATAAACCTCGAATAAAAATTAGGTGATGCCATGCCCCTGCCTCAGCGTGTACGTCTTGTGGAAGTCGGTCCGCGTGACGGATTGCAGAACGAAGCTCAACCGATCAGCGTTGCCGACAAGGTTCGATTGGTCGACGACCTGTCCGCTGCCGGGTTGAGTTACATAGAAGTCGGTAGCTTCGTCTCACCCAAGTGGGTGCCACAGATGGCCGGTTCGGCCGAGGTGTTTGCGCAAATACAGCGCAAGGAAGACGTTGCCTACGCCGCATTGGCGCCGAACCTCAGAGGGTTCGAAGAAGCCCTCGCCGCTGGCGTGACTGAAATTGCGATTTTTGCCGCCGCGTCTGAGTCGTTCTCTCAGCGCAATATCAATTGTTCTATCAGCGAAAGCCTCGAGCGGTTCGCGCCGATCATGGAAGCCGCACGCCTGCATGGAATGCGCGTGCGCGGCTACGTGTCGTGCGTCCTCGGTTGTCCTTACGAAGGCCAGGTTGCGCCGGAACAGGTGGCATCGGTGGCCAATGAGCTATTCGCGATGGGCTGCTATGAAATTTCCCTAGGTGACACCATTGGCACCGGAACACCGGGGGCCACGCGAACGCTGTTCGAAACCGTCGCAGGGAAGATTCCCCGAGGCAAATTGGCTGGGCATTTTCATGACACCTATGGCCAAGCGCTGGCCAATATCTACGCCAGCCTGCTCGAAGGCATCCAAGTGTTTGACAGTTCCATTGCCGGACTCGGTGGTTGCCCTTACGCCAAGGGCGCCAGCGGCAACGTCGCCACCGAAGATGTGCTGTACATGCTCTACGGATTGGGAATTGATACCGGGGTTGATCTGGACCTGCTGATTGGCGCCGGTCAACGGATCTGCGACGTGCTGGGGCGTCCTACCGGATCAAGGGTGGCCAAGGCAAGACTGGCAGGTTGAGTGTTACCGTAACGATGAGCGGTAGCCGTAAACGGGTAACACGGAAACATTTTCTGTTTATTTTCAACAAGCTGAGCGAGCCATTCTTTCATAAGCTACTGTTTTTAAACGAATTAAAAAACATGGCACGGCTCCTGCTATATCTCTTGCACAACAAAAATAAAAAAAAAGCAGTAACCCAATAAAAACAATACGTATCGGCTCTGACATAACAAGAACAACACGGACAGAGACGCAGCTAACAGATCTTTTTGGAGTGGATGGCTTTTCAGAGACTCAGGTCTCGCAACCGGACAGAGAATAATAAAACTACCTCAGGTAGCTCCAGTACTGGTTGGATCGATAGTGATAAAAGCAGCATCAGCGCTCAAAAAAATACGTTTGCTCTTGATCCTGAATGGGATCGATTAAAAAGAAGTGAAAGGGACTGGTCGCCAAAAACAAGAATAGGCCGCCCTCGAATAATAAAAAGAGCATACAAAACCTTGAAGGGGAGCCCAGGCTCCCCTTCGTGCTGTCTGGCGTTTGAAAAACTCAACAAAATCCCCCGCCCTACTCCAGTCTCCCGTTGACACGCAAAGCCTTGCAGGTTTACGTTAACGTAAAGGTGAACACCGAACTCCATACAATAATAGGAAAAACCTTCCCATGAGTTATCCGAGCCTGAATTTCGCCCTCGGCGAAACCATCGACATGTTGCGCGACCAGGTTCAATCCTTCGTCGCCGCAGAAATTTCCCCCCGCGCCGCGCAGATCGACCGGGACAACCTGTTTCCGGCTGACCTCTGGCGCAAGTTTGGTGACATGGGTCTGCTAGGCATTACCGTTGATGAAGAGTACGGCGGTGCAGGCATGGGATACCTGGCTCACGTGGTGGCCATGGAAGAAATCAGCCGTGGCTCGGCGTCGGTCGCTCTTTCCTACGGCGCCCACTCCAACCTTTGCGTGAACCAGATTAACCGCAACGGCAACCTTGCGCAGAAAGCAAAGTATTTGCCCAAGCTGATCAGTGGCGAGCATGTCGGTGCATTAGCCATGAGCGAGCCCAATGCCGGCTCCGACGTGGTGTCCATGAAGCTTCGCGCCGACAAGCGCGGCGACTGTTACGTGCTTAACGGTAGCAAAACCTGGATCACCAACGGGCCGGACGCCAACAC
>NZ_JAMFRV010000056.1 GCF_026224925.1 Pseudomonas sp.
ATCATCGCTTCGCCACGACGGTTGAGCGAGGTGTTCAGCGACACACCGTTGCCGGTCAGCACTTCCAGCTCTTTCATCATGTCGTAGTAGCGCGGGTTGTATTCGCGCTTGAGCACCTGGGCGCGGGAGGTGCCATCTTCATGGACCACTTCCGGCACTCGGGTTTTCCATTCTTCCGACACTTCAAAGGTGAAGGTCATGAACGGCGCCGGGTGATCGACCTTGATCATCTGTGGCGCAACGGTGTCGAGCATCGACGGGCAGAAAGGCCTCCAGCGCTCGCGGAACTTGATCTGTTCGTTGATGCGGTTGGCCACGCCGGGAATGCTCGGGCAACCAATGATCGAACGACCGCCCAAGGCACGCGGACCGAACTCCATGCGCCCCTGGAACCAGGCCACCGGATTGCCCTCGACCATGATCTTGGCGATGCGCTCCGGGGTGTTGTCGATCTGGCGCCAGACCGGTTTGCTCGGGTGACGCGCGCACGCGGCGATCACGTCTTCGTTGCTGTACGACGGACCGAGGTAGACGTGTTCCATCTTCTCGACCGGCACGCCACGCGACTCGGACACATAGGCCGCCGCGCCGACCGCAGTCCCGGCATCGCCGGAAGCCGGTTGCACGAACAGCTCTTTGACTTCAGGACGCGCAATGATCTTCTGGTTCAGCTTGACGTTCAGCGCACAGCCGCCGGCGAAGGCCAGCTTGCCGGTTTCCTTGAGGATGTCGCCCAGATAGAAGTCCATCATCTGCAACGACAGCTTCTCAAACAAGGCTTGAATGCTGGCGGCGTAATGGATGTACGGCTCGTCGGCGACATCACCCTGACGACGTGGGCCGAGCCATTCGATCAATTTTGGCGAGAAATAGAAACCTTTGCCCTTCTCTTTATAGCGACGCAGACCGACGACGTTGGCGTAATCGGTGTTGATCACTAGTTCGCCATTTTCAAAGGTCGCCAAACGCGAGAAATCGTATTTGCTGGCATCGCCGTACGGCGCCATGCCCATCACTTTGAACTCGCCATCAAGCATTTCGAAGCCGAGGAATTCAGTGATTGCGCCATACAAACCGCCAAGGGAATCCGGATCGAAGAATTCTTTGATCTTGTGGATCTTGCCGTTTTCCCCGTAGCCGAAGAACGTGGTGGCGTATTCACCCTTGCCATCGATGCCCATGATCGCGGTTTTTTCTTTGAAACCGGAGCAGTGGTAAGCGCTGGAAGCATGAGCCAAATGGTGCTCAACGGGTTCGATCTTGATCTTCTTCGGATCAAAGCCCAGTTGTTCCAGGCAGAAGACGATTTTGTTGCGATAGCGCTTATAGCGACGGTTGCCCATCAACAGCGCATCAAGCGCACGATCCGGTGCATACCAGTAGCGCTTGGCGTAGTGCCAGCGCGCTTTACCGAACAGGCTGACTGGCGCGAATGGAATCGCTACCACGTCAACGTCCGACGGTTTGATGCCCGCTTGTTCCAGACAGAACTTTGCCGATTCGTACGGCATGCGGTTCTTTGCGTGTTTATCGCGAACGAAGCGTTCTTCTTCGGCAGCCGCAACCAGCTTGCCATCTATATACAGGGCTGCAGAAGGATCATGGCTAAGGGCGCCGGACAGGCCAAGAATCGTCAATGCCACAGGGGTCTAGCCTCTTTAGTCTGTACGCAGGCGACACGCGCCTGAGAAAAATTGTGCCCTCGCAAACGGGCGAGGAACAGCTAAAGGGCGGGATTATAGCGTAATGAGGCTGACTGTGGTCGGGCCTTCATAGGGCTGTGTATCATCCGGATTTCGGTGGGAGCGAACTTGTTCGCGAAGGGAACGACGCGGTCTGCCAGATAAACCGCGCTGACCGCTTCCCGATATAAATTCGGTCCCACAGAACCTTGGCATGACGCCTGACCTGGCCTATCAACCCCGCGGCAGGCGACTTTCCAGTAGCTGGTGCAGTGCACTCTCAACCGGCCAATTACGCATGAACCTTGCTCGGTCGCGAGCGAAGGCCGTTGCAAAGGATGAGGCCGAGGTGTGTTGGCACATGGAGTCAAGGTCGATCAGCGCCCAGCGGTCTTGCTGCCAGAGCACGTTATGACCCTTGAGATCACCATGACTGATGCGCTCCTCAATGAGCTGCGCAAACAGGTGGTCCAAGGCCGTCAGTTCTTCTTGCGGCGCGTTGCCCGTTGCGACATAGGGCGCGAGCCGCTCGATGATGTCCGGCCCCGGCAAATAATCGGTGACTAGATACGCCTTGTACCTCAGCCATAAGAAGCGCTGTTCCAGCAACGCCAACGGTTTCGGCGTGGCGATGCCGAGGAACGCCAGACGATTGCCTTCCCGCCAAGAATGCCAGGCTCGGCTTGGGCGCCAGAAGCGCTTGAGCCAATGCGCGAAGTTTTTGATGTTGTAGCGTTTGATCACCAGTGGCCGACCCGCCACCTCCACTCGACCGACGCTGGCCGAGCCCCCGGTTTTGTAAAAATGCCCCCGGTTCAGCAACGTATCTGCATCGGTCAGAACAGGTGTCATCGCCGTGACTTCTTCCCGGCGAATGGCGCGCAGGCCAAATGGCCCGTCGTTGACACTAAAGAGACTGCAATCACGCCCGACCTTGCTCAGAAAATCCTTCAAGCGCCAGCCGCGGGTTTTGTTGATCTGTTTTTGCAGGGCCTCCATGGGCAAGGCATGTTCACCATTGCTCAACAAGTAATGCACCAATAGCTCCTCGGTGAACGGCTCCAGAACCTTCGGCAACTGGGCAAAAAATACACCGAGATTTTCCAGCACACGATGTCGCGACAGCGGCTTGCCGGGCTGCTCGGCGCGAATCCCGGCACCATCGATCAAAAACAATTTCCCGCCGTGACGCAGCAAGTTATCGAGGTGCAGGTCTTGCTGCCACAGGCCCTTGCTGTGCAACTGCCCGATTGCTGTCAGCGCGTCGCCCAGTACGGTTTGCTGCTCATCGGCCAATGCCGGCAAGCCTTCGACTGCGGCCCAGGCAGCGCCGAGACTTTGCGCAGACTCCAGAAACTCGAACAGCAGCCATCCGCCCTCGCCATCCTTCAGACCTTCAACCAACAGCAACGGAGTGGTCATGCCTTGTTCGGCAAGCAGATGAACGCCATCGCGCTCACGCTGAAAGTGGCGGGCAGCCTTTGCTCCAACCAGCAATTTCGCCAACACCGGACGCCCGCGCCAAATGCCGGCGCCGACATAGCGCTGCCCAGGCAATACGCGTAACAGCGTCAGCAATTGCAGTTCAGCCGGGCCGGCAGCATCCGCCAGCGCCAGATTGATAGGCAGCGTCGGCGTACGCCCGGCGGATTTCAGTTCGGACAACTGCATTAACGCGCCTCTTTATCACTGTTGCGCTTGCTCAAACGCTGCCACCAAAGGTCGACCAGCTCACTGTTTGCAAGGCCTTGAAGGTAAGTTGCCAGCAGTTCGCGCGCCTCAGCCTCAGTCCAGACTGGCGCCCGACGCAGCAATGGTTCAAGGTCCCTGATCCGGTCACGCCAGCCAAACAACGCAGGCCGGGTTTTTTCCAGATCGATCAGCTGCGCCACATACACATTGGCACGCGAGCGCAGGAAAATATGCTTGGGGTAGAAGCAGCCATGAATCTGTCCCGCCGTGTGCAGTGTGCGCGCCAGTTGGCCGCAGGCCTGCAGAATCGACAACCGCTGATGGGCGCTCAACGTTGACCATTGCTGCAATAACGTGTCCAGATCCGTCCAGCTGTCCAGCGCCCGGGTCATGAGGATTGCTCGGCGTTCGCCCTCGATAAGGCGTTCGCCGAAGAACACCGCCTGCAAGGCAGGAATTCCCAACGTCTGATATCGGCTGATGTTGCGAAACTCACGGGAGAACGAGGGCTCACCGAACGGCCGATTAAAGGTTCGGGTGAGGTGATTGCTCTGACGCTTCAGGTAAAAGCCCGAACCTTCCAGTTCTAGACGAAACACGCTGCTCCAGCCACCGCGCCCAGTGTTGGGCTCGTCAACGGCATCCAGCTGCACTTCCCACAGGGTATTGAAATCAGCCAGGCCATGGCGCTCAAGCAACCCGCGATCGGCTGCTGCGAAGAAGTCACTCATTGCCGCCCCTCAACAAAGCTGACGAAGGTATTGCGGTTCGCCGCACTGGTTTTATCACCCGCCATTACAGCGCATCTCCGTAACGCTGTTTGCGCGCATACAACTTGGCGGCTTTGGTTTCAAGCCAAGCGAGCAATGCCGATTCCTGTGCGATTACCTGGCGCAACGGAAGTTGGAAGTATCCGCACAAGAAACGCAATTTATCGCGCTGGGTCAGACCAATTTCCAGCGCCGAGAAATACAGCGCGGCCAGGTCTTTATTGCGCCAGCGTAAGGTAATCGTCTTACGGGCCTGAGCGCGGTGCAGATCAATCACCGACAGCTTGAAGTCATTGGCGGTGACCGGTTTGTCGGTGTGCAGCAGAAAATGACAGATGTAGCAGTCTCGATGATTG
>NZ_JAMFRV010000560.1 GCF_026224925.1 Pseudomonas sp.
CCTGCAGGCTTGGGG
The DNA here is from genome assembly GCF_026224925.1 of Pseudomonas sp. Lineage (GTDB taxonomy): Bacteria > Pseudomonadota > Gammaproteobacteria > Pseudomonadales > Pseudomonadaceae > Aquipseudomonas. The sequence goes on from NZ_JAMFRV010000560.1 coordinate 16, forward strand.
ATTCAATACCATTGGCAACTGGAGCGATCCGGGATTAGGCGTTAATGAGCGCGTGCCCTATACCTTGCCGCTGTCCATCGTCGGTGACTACAACAGCATCAGCACTGGGACGGACCGTTGGGGTGGCATGCCCGATCCGTTTGACCCGCGCTTCGCCATGGCCACCGAACGGGCAGTCGCTATCGCTGCCCGGGATCATCGTGATGACCCGTGGTTGGTGGGTTATTTCGCGGATAACGAGTTGGCCTGGGCCGGGTATGGTGATGACCCGAAGGCGCGTTACGCCTTGGCCTATGGCACTTTGAAAATGAGCACTGATGCACCCGCCAAACGTGCGTTCCTCAAACAGCTGCGTGATAAGTACCGTAATCAGCAGGGGCTTTCGAAAGCGTGGGGCATTAACCTGCCTGCTTGGGAGTTGATGGAAGACCCGGGTTTTCAGCCGCCACTGCCAAGCGCCGATCACCCCGAAATCGAAACCGACTTCAAAAACTTCCAGAAGGTCTTCGCGGACACCTATTTCAAAACCATCTCCGACTCTTTGAAATGGCATGCGCCTAATCATCTGCTGCTCGGTGGTCGCTTTTCGGTGAGTACCCCGGAAGCGGTGGCGTCGTGCGCTCAATATTGCGACGTACTGAGTTTCAACTTCTATACTCCAAAACCACAAGACGGCTACGACTTTGCCGCATTGCGTGAGCTGAATAAACCCGTGCTGGTGGGCGAATTTCACTTTGGCTCCCGCGACCGCGGACCGTTCTGGGGTGGCGCCATGGAAGTCGCGAGGGAAGAAGACCGCGGCCCGGCTTACGCGAACTTCCTCAAACAAGCCTTGGCCGAACCGTCAATCGTCGGTGTGCATTGGTTTGAATACCTCGATCAGCCGGTCACCGGTCGGTTGCTCGACGGGGAAAATGGCCACGTCGGTCTCGTCGGGATCACTGATGTACCGTTTCAGGGCTTCGTTGACGCCGTGCGCAAAAGCAACCTTCAAGTACCCGTCTTGCTCAATAAAGAGGCGCGTGCAAGCGAGACTGAAAAGGCTAAGGCTCAAGCGGCACCTGACAATGTCCAGAAAAGCGACGGTGGAAAGCGTGGCAGCGGTGAAGGAAAAGGTGCTGGCGGGCATGCCGGGGGTACCCGTTAATCATCGCTTTAACGCGTGAGTCTGTTCCCAAAGCGCTCAATCGCTGGAACAATGCGCGTCATTAACTGATGCAGCGAATTTCGGGGAGCGGGTGCGTGCAGATTCAGGGGCATTTCGAGCTTAAGTTTGAGGCCGTGCGGGAAGCTTTTGCTGCACTGTTCGATGACCCTCAGGAGCGCGGCGGCGCGTTGTGCATCCAGATCGGCGGCGAAACCGTGGTCGATCTATGGGCCGGCATCGCAGATAAGGATGGCACTGAGGTTTGGCACAGCGACACCATCGCCAATCTGTTTTCCTGCACCAAAACCTTCACCGCAGTGACGGCGTTGCAGTTAGTCGGCGAAGGAAAGTTGCAGCTGGACGACCCGGTCGCCGACCTTTGGCCTGAATTCGCTGCGGCCGGCAAAGGCAAAATCACGCTGCGCCAGTTGCTTTGCCATCAGGCAGGTTTGCCAGCATTGCGTCATATGTTGCCCGCCGAAGCGCTGTATGACTGGCAAGCCATGACCGATGCGTTGGCGGCCGAAGAGCCTTGGTGGACACCGGGTAAGGGTCACGGCTATGCAGCCATAACCTATGGCTGGTTGGTCGGTGAAATGTTGCGTCGGGCTGACGGCCGGGGGCCGGGTGAGTCTATCGCGGCGCGTATCTCTCAACCGTTGGGCCTCGACTTTCATGTAGGGCTGGCGGACGAAGAGTTTCATCGTGTCGCGCACATCACTCGCGGCAAGGGCGTTACAGGGGATGAAGCCGCACAGCGTCTGTTGCAGACGACAATGCGCGAGCCGACCTCCATGACCGCACGGGCTTTTACCAATCCGCCGTCTATTATGACCAGCACCAACAAGCCTGAGTGGCGGCGCATGCAACAACCTGCCGCCAATGGGCATGGTAATGCACGCAGTCTCGCTGGTTTTTACTCGGGATTGCTTGATGGTCGGTTACTGGAAGCAGAGCTGTTAAGTGAGTTGACCCGAGAGCACAGTGTGGGGGCCGATAAAACCCTGCTGACTCAAACCCGTTTCGGTCTCGGCTGTATGCTCGACCAGCCGCAGGTGCCTAATGCAACCTACGGCCTTGGACCTAAAGCCTTCGGCCATCCCGGCGCAGGCGGCTCTATCGGATTTGCGGACCCTGAGCGCGAGGTGGCATTTGGTTTTGTCACTAACACGCTAGGGCCTTATGTATTAATGGACCCGCGCGCGCAATCGC
>NZ_JAMFRV010000057.1 GCF_026224925.1 Pseudomonas sp.
GGCTGGTTGGTCAAATCAAGCGCGTCGTGAGTCCGGGTTACCAGATTCTCATAGCCTCCGGCGTTTAAACGCCGCACGATCGCGGAACCGACCATTCCCCGATGGCCGGCAACATAAATTTTCGATGACTTGCGCATCGCTTTACTCGTGGTAGTCATAGGTCGAGTAGCCATGGCGCTTGACCAGCTCGTCGCGTTCGGCCGCTTTCAAATCCTCTCTCATCATTTCAGACACCAGTTCATTGAAGCTGATCTTAGGCGTCCAGCCTAATTTCTCCCGAGCTTTGGTCGCGTCGCCCAACAAGGTTTCAACTTCAGTCGGACGGAAATAGCGGGGGTCAACCGCAACGATGCACTTGCCGCTGGCATCATATCCCTTTTCATCGACGCCTTCACCCACCCAGTTAATCGCTATTCCGACTTCTTTAGCGGCGGCATCCACAAACTCGCGAACACTATATTGCACGCCGGTAGCGATCACGAAATCTTCGGCGGAGTCCTGTTGCAGCATCAACCATTGCATCTCTACGTAATCTTTGGCATGCCCCCAATCCCGCTTGGCATCCATATTCCCGAGGTAGAGACACTCCTGCAATCCAAGCTTGATACGCGCAAGTGCCCGCGTGATTTTTCGAGTAACAAATGTTTCACCACGCACAGGGCTTTCATGATTGAATAAAATGCCATTGCAAGCATACATTCCATAAGCCTCACGGTAGTTCACCGTAATCCAATAGGCGTAAAGCTTGGCTACCGCATAGGGTGAGCGCGGATAAAATGGGGTGGTTTCTTTCTGTGGAGTTTCCTGTACCAGGCCATACAATTCAGAAGTAGATGCTTGGTAAAAACGCGTCTTCTTTTCCAATCCTAGAATCCGAATAGCTTCTAGGATACGCAATGCACCTAAAGCATCAGAGTTGGCTGTGTATTCAGGCTCTTCAAACGAAACTGCCACGTGTGACTGAGCGGCCAAGTTGTAAATTTCGTCGGGCTGCACTTCCTGGATTATACGAATGAGACTGGAAGAGTCCGTCATATCACCATAGTGCAAAATAAGCCGACGCTCACTTTCGTGTGGATCCTGATATAAATGATCGATTCGATTGGTATTAAATAATGAAGCACGACGTTTGATCCCATGGACCACATAGCCTTTAGCAAGCAACAGCTCGGCAAGATAAGATCCATCTTGCCCGGTCACGCCGGTAATGAGAGCCACCTTCATTGAAATACTCCTTTATTAATCACCAAATCTGACTTGCAATGTCCATTGCAGTCAATAATTATTTACCCAATGCCGGGCGAGAAATTGCATATGCCGAACCCGACGGCGCAAACGGGTAAAACACCCACCGCCGTATTGTTGCCGCAAGCGACGAATCTCATCGAAACCGACGGAACTCATCTGCGCGCTGGTTTTCTGAGCGGAATGCACACGAAACGCCCCAAGCACGACTGGCAAATGAGCAAATTTCGCTCCTGCGGCGCTAAATCTCAACAATAGCTCCCAATCCATCGCGAACTTCAACGAAGCGTCGACTTGGCCGCCCGCCCGATCCCAAAGCCGCCGCCGCCAATACATCGTCTCTTGGGGGATGTAATCTACCTGGCGCAACACTTCGACATCGTGCCCAGGCAGAGCCCACATTCCTATTTTCAGACCATGTTCGTTTACGACGACGCGGTCGCCGTAAACCACGTCGACCTCAGGGTTATCGCGAAAGTATGCGCCTATCTTGCACAAAGAACCCGGCATGAGAAAGTCATCCGAGTTAAGCCATCCCATAATTTCACCTTGGCTGCGCGCAAAACCACGGTTGATTGCATCTGCCTGGCCCGTGTCACGCTCGCGCACCAGGAAAAATGCATCGACGGGAAACTGGGCAAGCACTTGGCCGGTATTGTCGCTGGAACATGCGTCTTGAATCACATACTCAAGTTTCGAATAATGTTGACCCAATACACTACGAACCGTCTCACCTATATATTGGCCTTGATTAAACGAAGGCGTTACCAAAGAAATGACGGGGAGGTCCGGCTCCAACTTGCTTGGGGCGGCGCAATCAGGCACGTCAAGGGGCCTTGGGGGATGCTGATCCAGGACACCGAGCCTGATTCCTAAAAAACGCCTTAACCGTGCCGTCATCGGTTCCTCTTAACGGACAATCGAAAGACGCGCCGATGAATCAACCGCCGCGATGCCGTAGAACGGCTGAGCCTGGAATCCGAAATGCCCGCGCGAAACTATAGAGAAGTTTAGCGCGGATGACAAGACGCAATGCCTATTTGCGGCGGCTTCGAGTTCCGCCATTGATGTCAGTTTCGCATGGTCAAACAGCTCCGTTGGCCAAGTCGCAAAACCAAGATCGATAATATACTCGCCGCACCCCAGCGACATGGGGATATCAAACACAACGCGCACGATCTGTCCCTGACGCACTCTACGCGGCACTGGGCAACCACACTGCCCTGAATTTCGACCGTGCACGATCACACCGCGATCGGTACGGATAACAAAACCTGCCACCGGGGTGTCCAGGTCCGAAACAATCCTGTACTCCACATACAGCTTAAGCGTTTCGAATTGCTGAAATACTTGCCGCGCAGAACCGACGGAATTGGTCAACGCGATCTGGGTACATTGGACCAAACCGTCGCCAGTCTGCTCGCGTTGGCTCATATCCATGGTTCCGGCGTTGGGCCATTCAATCGCGTCGACCTGAAAATCCTCTTGGTGCTCGATGTGATCCTCGCTATCCTCAATACGCTGCGACACACTTTTCAGACGTGCCGCGTCCTCGGCAATATGCTGACGCGCATTCACGTGTCCTAGCGCGTAGTAGCGATTGATCGCCTCTGTCGCATCACCCAAATACACGGCGTCACCATGATCCAACAGCAAGACTTGGTCGCAATAATGCATGATGTCGTCCATGCTATGCGTAACTAAAATTACCGTGCAGCCCTTGGCGCGTAAGCGCCCAAGTCGCTCATAGCATTTCAAACGAAAGAAAATATCGCCAACCGCCAACGCCTCGTCGACAATCAGAACATCCGGATCAATACAGGCTTGTATGGCAAAAGCCAGCCTGACGAACATCCCGCTTGAATACAATTTCACCGGTTGATCAATGAAGGTGCCGATATCAGCGAATGCCTGAATTTCGGGCAAAATCTCCTCAAATCGGCGCCCGGACACACCAAGAATACGTGCGTTGAGCCGGGCGTTCTCTCGGCCGGTAAATTCCGGATTAAAACCCGCGCCGAGCTCAAGCAATGCGGCAACACGCCCCTGAACCGATACCGAACCGCTGGACGGAGTAAGAATGCCGCAAATCAATTGCAGAAGTGTCGATTTTCCACTCCCGTTTTGCCCAATAATTCCAAAAAAACTACCGCGCTCAATTTCAAAACTCAGGGGCTTTAGGGCTTCGAAGTACTCCTGGTCGGCTCTACGACCAAATAGCAATGCGCGAATCCGCTTACTCGCCGAGTGGAAAATATCGTAGCGTTTGGAAAGATTTTTTACTTCAATTGTAGTATTAGAGGGCATCGGCAAACCCCGCGCGCATGCGGTGGAAAGTTATGTGACCAATGGCAGCAACCGCGATCGCCACAAGCGCGTACGCGCCTAGCCGATTCCACTGATCGTAATGGCCAATAAATACCAGGCTACGGACACACTCGACAGGGATGGTCAGGGGATTGATGTCCAGCAGCCACCGGTATTTGAGCGGCACCATTTCGGCCGGGTAGCAAATAGGTGCCGTGAACAACATGACAGAGGCGAGCGTAGTGGTCAACTGTCCCAGGTCACGAAAGAAAACACCGATCGCCGACAAGAACCACCCACACCCCATGGTAAACAAGGCTAACAGCACGACTGGAATGGGTAGTAGCAAAATAGTTTTATGCACGTGGCTCGAAGCATATGCGGTAACGGCAATCAGTATTACGATACTTGCCATTACGCTAACAATGCCACTAAGGACATTGACCAGCGGCAAAACCTCAAGCGGAAAAATGACGCGTTTCACGTAAGAAGTGTTACTCAGAATAAATGACGGCGAACGCACCAGGGTATCGGCTATCAGTGCATGCATCATTATGCCGGCGTAAAGCACCAGACCAAAAGGCACTTCGGAACCATTGGCCAAAGTGAGGCCCCATTTAGAGCGCAATACGATTTGAAAAACAAAACCATACAGCAATAGTTGCAGAATCGGCTGCCCTATCACCCACACGATACCCAGCACAGAATTCTTATAGCGCATTTCAATATCACGCACGGTCATCTGTACGATCAGGCCGCGATTCCTCACCAAACTAAGTAGGCCCGCCCATAAACCAAGAGTCAATTCAGATTCCTCGCTGCATAAGTTATTGATTCTCGAGCTTGATCATTCACTTCGTGTTCCTCACAGCCTTGACAACACTTAATACGGCCTGAGCGAATTCGCGACGCTTTATGTCATAGTCGATAGTCTTGCGCGGCGGATCCTGCATCGCATATTTCTCCATAAGCGCCGCCAGCGCCTCGGGTTGATATGGATCAAAAAACTCGATATTTTCCGTTGCCTGTTCGAGATTGGCAGGGATGCTCGAGGCCAGCACGTATTGCGAGATTGACTTCGCATCCTCAATCACGGTAGACCAGCCTTCGAATAATGAAGGCTGCACAATACAGTGTGCGTTATGAAATATCACCATCTGATGGTCGCGCGGCAAAAAGCCGAGGAACCGGATTTGATCCTCCAAATTCAGCGACGCAACCAAGCGCTTAAGCTTCTGCGTATGGTCTGGCGCACGATGGTCATGCTCTTTACCAGAAAAGACCACACACACTTCTATACCGCGCTCTTTGAGCAGTGCAACCGAGCGAATCACCAACTCATGATTTTTATGCACCCAGAACTGGTTCGGGCAGTAGAAAAATCGCTGCGGCAATTTGTATTGTGCCAAGACCGAACTGGCGTCGGACTGCACCATCGGTGGATCAAATACAGCAAAGTGCACGACATGAATATTAACCCGGGCTTCAGGGTAGAAAGTCTCGAAATCCTGTTTCGCGGCAGCACTACTAAATACCAAGTGCTGATAATTCTCGAAATAGTGACGATGCTGTTGTTCCCGCGTCTCAAGTTCCTCCGCACTAAAAAAATCGGGCAGATGTTTTTCCTGAAAGTCCGGGATCCAACAGGCGGTCTGCTGCCATTTAGTGCCGATCGGAAACGGGAAAATCATGTCGAAGTGCATTTCGCGCTTGAAGAACTTAGGCACCAGCCACGAGAACAACTTGGTCCGGCGCGAGCGCGGCCCGTCCAAACCTGACAGCAAAGCCGGCGCGGACCAATGCAGATGAGGATAGCCGGTGTGAGTGCGGATAAATTCGAACGACGCCTTGCTATGCCCGAGGATCCAAATATCCGGCTGCTCATGCGGAGCCAGCAAGTTCAACTACGCAATAAGATTCTTGACGTAATAAACCCCGCCAATCCAGTTGTCGTCGTAGTTAAAGGGAACGCCAATTACAAGTCTTTGAGCCATCTTGCCACCGCAGTCAGACCAGATTGAATCGAATACGACGGCTTAAAGCCCAGTCGATCGAGGAACGAAACATCAGCACGCCAGAATGTAGGATCGCCGACCCGTTCCGAACCGGAAAATACGATTTCACGTTTCCAGTCAAGCGCCGAAATGAGCCCGGTTACAGCTTCACGAACGGTCGTCGCAATCCCTGAGGCGATATTGATAGCGCGGCCGTCGAACTCGACGTTTTGGATCAGGCACTCAATACATGCGGCGATGTCCTCCACATAAATAAAGTCGCGCGCCTCCTCACCGGTACCGAAGAACTCAATCCGCTCGGAAGCTTTGGCTTTGTTATAAATATCCCAGAACAATTGCTTGCGCAAACCGGGTCCATAAGCCGAAAAGATTCGCAAGGATAAGGTCTTTAGGCCGAATAGATGGGTATATTCTTCGCAAAGTTGCTCGGCAAAATGTTTATGCCATCCGTAGGGGGACAACGGCTTACGTTCAGCCATTTCGGTAATCGGTGATTCGACAGGGTTGCCGTAAACAGCCGCACTGGACAGGTGAATGAAGCGCATATCGGGTGAAGCAATCCTGATCGCCTCCAACATTTCGGCTACACGCAAAGTATTCAGCGTGTAGTCCCTTAGCGGCTGCGCGAACGAGACGGGCACACTGGCCGCACCGGTACAATTCACGCATATGTCGGCACCAACCGAAGCGAATAGGCTGGCAAAGTCGGGGTGATCCACTTCAAAGATAAGACTGCCGGGCAAGCCGGTGTCAACGATATCAGCAGGAACCACACTGTAACCACGTGCCGATAACGCAGTGTAGACATGCCCACCAATGAAACCACCCGCTCCCAAAATAAGAACTTTCATGTGTTAGTTCCGTCGCGCTATAAATGAATAGGGACGCCCAGCTATTTGACGTTCGTCGATGGACAACGCGACTTCACGGCTGTGCGGAAAATAGTTGATGGGTGAATCTGCAAATTTGTATTCGCGCAATGACTCAAACCCGGCGCCTGTGAGGAAACCAGAATACTCATCTTGGCGATAGCCAAACTCGCCTCCTGAATACCCCTGAAATGGGTGACTTTGGAGGAATAATTGTAGATCGGCCTCGTCGAAGATCACATGCTCCCTTAGCAGCAAGGCAATCCCTCCGGGTTTCAACAAGCTGTAGAATTTCTTTACGCCAACCGCAGGATCTTTTAGATGATGCACAACTTGTCGGCAATGAATAATGTCGAACTTTTGCTCACTCTCGAAAGCCTCCAGCGCCTGCTCCAAAATGGCGACCCGTTGCGGCAACGTCGAATCAATCGTTGCCGCGGCGAAGTTCAATAGCCTCCGCGCCCCGGCAACACCGGTGATGCCACCC
>NZ_JAMFRV010000561.1 GCF_026224925.1 Pseudomonas sp.
GGAAATCGTCGAACAGACGGTCTCCTAAGCGTATTTGCTACGATTTGCTGTTACGATTTGGTTCGAGCGTCGATCCCGAAAAGTCCCAGAAATCTGCGAGAAATTGCTCGCGCGGCTGTTACGGTTTCACTCCCGAGAATCTTCCCAAAGGGATGTGTATTCGAGGCGGTCAGTTCTACTATCGCCGCAATGTTCCGAAGGATGCTCAGGGGCTGATCGGTCGTACTGAGATTTGGAGATCGTTGAGGACCGACAGTCTGAAATTGGCTGTTCGTCGCCTGTCGAGTGTGGCGGCGCAGATCGAATCCGTCATTGAGCTTGCTCGATCTCATGCTGGCCTCACTGTGGATGAGACGCTCCTGAGACCGCTTGGGGACGATCCCGGCCCACGATCCATAATAGCCACCGAGCCAGCAAAGCAAGCAGGCCCCACGCTCGATCAATCGTCAGCGATCCCTCCTGTCAGCGCGACGGTGACGCTGGCTGAGGCATACGAGCAATATCTGACCGACCCCACGCACTCGTGGTCTGCGAGGACACGCGAGGCATTTGAAACGAGCCGAAGGATGGCGGTTGCGGTGATCGGTGCCGACACGCCTATCGTGACGGTTTCGAGGGCTCATTGCCGCGATTACATCGAAGTGCTGCGCTCCCTTCCTCGCAACGCCACCAAGCGCTTTCCAAAGCTAACTCCTCGACAGGCATCAGAGCGAGCGCGAGAAGCTGGTGACCACGAGGTGATCAGCGCTGCCAATGTGAACGTGTATCTCGGCAACCTGTCGAGCTTCCTGAACTGGGCTGTTAACGAGGAGCTTCTCGTTCGAAATCCAGCGCGCGGCCTTCGGCTGCATGATGAGACCGCCAAGAAGGACAAACGGTTCCCATTTTCACCAGAGCAGTTGCGGACGATCTTCAACGCGCCGCTCTATCGGGGCTGCGTCGATGGTGAGCGGGGTTACGCCACTCCCGGCGCCGAACGCCCCCGCAATGCGCGTTTTTGGGTGCCACTTATCGGCCTGCACGCTGGCATGCGGCTTAACGAGATTTGCCAGTTGGATGTGACCGATGTTCGTTCAATCGACGGAATTCAGTGCATCGTGGTCAGCGAGACATCGAAGATCGGCAGCATCGACAAAATCCTTAAGACTGGCGCGAGCGAGCGCATCATTCCGCTGCATAGAAACCTACTGGAATGTGGCCTACTTCAATATGTTGATGCGCAGCGCCGTGCCGGTAAGGCGAAGCTGTTCGAGGAAATCGATCCCGGCACCAAAGGCATTCGCGCGGTCGCCTTTTCAAAGTGGTTCACCCAATTTCTGCGGGCCTGCGGCGCATATCGGGAACGGACTTGCTACCACTCCTTCCGGCACAACTTCCGAGACGAATTGAGGGCTGCGAGGATCGACCACGATATCGCGATGGCTCTAGGAGGCTGGACTCGTTCTAGCTCGATGAATGGCGGAGCATCAGAAAATTATGGCCTCGGGGTTCGCATTGGAGCACTTCACGAAGCAATCAATGCGATACAGTTTTCAGGCATAGAGATTGGAAATCTGCGAGACGCTGCGAGATTTTAAATATTATTTTCAATAATTTAAGTTAGATCAGAAACGCGTAGATGCATGTGACGACGTTCACGCTCAGTGATCGTTGGCTGTAACGTCAAAGCGCCCTCCCTGATGTCACCGCAAAATCGCCGAAACGGCGTGTTATAGAAGGCTCTTAGGACGAAATTTATAAAGAAGAAGGGAGATACACCTCCTGATACCGGTATTCGACAATTCCTATATTGGCCCATAGTCAAGTGTGATACAGGGTGCTCATAGTCAACTCCCGCCGCTCGATCAAAATCAAATCGAATAGGAACTGTCACTACATTTCTTTCAACGACATCACCATAAAGTTCGTCATTCTCATATATTTCGCTATTATGCCTATCCGCTTAGCACAGGTCCGAGATGATTTCTTAATATGATCTCAGAAGCTTCTGCGGCGGCGGGATTATCCTTGAAGTTGGCATGCATATAGATCGGCACTTTGAAGGCGACACGATGGGTCTGTTCATTTGAGTTTGTAATATTTTTCTCAGATTTTCCGCCGAGTTCTGCGCTAATTTTGCCGATAGAGGCGACTTTAATTTCGCCCCCGACTTTTGCTGCTCCCCCTGCGGCGTTTTCTGCGGATTCGGTAACGAGAACTGAAACATCGAATTCCACGTAGGATTTCTCGTCGATTTGCACGCCGTCGAGTCTAGAGGGGCTGATTGCTACGAGGTCTTTAGCTCGTGCGCGTGCTAGTTCCACGCCGAGTGCGATTTCGTAGAGGGTATCGTGGATGAAGCTGCTCAAACGCATTTTTGGCATCCTATGAATAAATAAGCTATGGAAAACAGATGATTATCTAACAAATGTGAACTTATCGAACCTCAAGAATCGAAGTCCGATCCTTTGCAGCCATTGGAGCCATTAAAAATACCGCAAAAGCGCGGCGTAAGAAGGGTTATCAAACCGCGAGGCTAAATAAGTCACTAGATATGAGGTGACTTATGGAACAAAAAATACCGCCCCCCTCGAAGATCATGTCCATCGTCAAGCGCCAGCCCGATGGAAAATATGTCAGCGTTGATTCTTATTTTATCGATGATGAGGATAATCGCGTCGAACCGCCGCAGTTAAAGCGTCCAGAAGATTCTGGCAGCCTCGTCCTGCAAGATTCGTTGGATCGGCATTAACGCAAAGTCGTGCCATATCGCTAGCATCTATCAAACCTTTAAGGTTTTCAAGATTGGCCCCAGAATATGTCGCTTCAAGCCCACATACTTGGCATGTCGCCTTCACCAGAACCATTCATGCCCCCATCATCCTACCAGTGCCTGATAGGTGATTCCAGTTCGGGTTGCCAGACGGTTGAGGACGAATTCCGCGACGGGTCCGTTCCGCCGATTGAAACGATAATTCCACTCCCGCAAGTAGCGGTGAAGGTGCTTTTTCGACACGCCGTGGTGGGTGCCGTTCAGCCATGCTTTCAGGTTCGAAAACATGATATGAACCATGGGCAGATGTTCGCCAGCAGCGGGACCAGAAGCGATCACGCCATGATGCTTGAAGCCAGCATCTTTCAGACCGTTGTAGCCACGCCAGCCATCAGTGATTATCCGAGCTTTCGGCGCGACATTGCGCGTCATAAAGTCGGTTAGGGTCGTGGCATCCGCCGATTCAATCACTTCTATACGGGCATTTCCCGCAATCCACTCGCGGTTACCCTTTTTTGCCAAAACTTTCTCGACCGCCAGCACCACGGTCGCCTTTTTATCGTTCTTTGACCGCCCACGGAGCCCCTTCTCGCGATAGCCACCATAGAAAGTTTCATCAGCTTCGATGAAGTTTTTAAGCTCGAAACCGTTACGCTCGAACAGGGCGGCGCGGAGCTTATGACACATGAGCCACGCAGTATCGTAGCGCATGCCCAGTTCGCGGCTGACATGCATCGCTGACACACCGCGCTTGTCACTAGCCATCATGTAAGCAGCCAAAAACCATTTTGTCAGATCGGTGCGGGTCTTGTGAAAGACCGTTCCAGCAGTGACAGAATGCTGATGATGACAGCCAGAGCATTCAAAGATGCGGGGACGGCTCTTCAGGTGATGAGCCTTAGTTGATCCGCATTTGCTGCATGAAAATCCGTCCGCCCAGCGAAGCTTAGCAATGGCGGCAATACACGCTGTTTCATCGGGATATTTGCGAATGAAGGATAGGATGCCGTTGCTCATAGCAAACTTCATATGCGATTATCGCATATAGTCAAGTGTATTTCTTGATTCACTGAACTATTTTACAGAAGATGCGATCCTCTTTGCAATATCTTGGAATAACGCTACAGGATCAACTTCAAGTGCTATGGCGAGATCGTAGAATTCGACAACATCGATGCGCCGCTGACAGCGTTCGATATTGCTGATGTAGCTTTGGTCTTTACCCACTCGTTCGGCGAGATCGGCTTGAAACAGCCCAGCGCTTTGGCGTGCTTCGATCAGCCCGCCTACCATCGCTCGGTGCGCATCCGTGAATAGCGATTTCGCCATGCCTGTTGAACTACATGCGACAATCGCATATGCAGTTTTCTCATATGGCGGTCAGTGGGATGCGCCGACTGAGGGGGCAAAATGACTACACAGATCGGGTTCTGGAAAGCCCTTCCTATCGCCCTCCTGATGTTGGCAGGATGCTCGAACGCATCCCCTACGGATAGCGCATCCCCTACGGATAGCGCAGCCCCTACCGATAGCGCAGCAAAAGCCTCAGGCACCCCTTCGATAGATTCAGGGCCTATCATAGCAACAATCACCTGCACGATGGCCGACAATGCACCAGTTGACCCATCCGCATGTTTTCAAAGCAGTCAGGAAAATGTCGGTGGAAACTTAAAAATCACCAGCGGCGGTATAGCTAAACAATATTCTCAGAGCGAAATAATGCAGCCCGCTATGCAACCGAATGGCCCAACCCTAAAATTTAATCTGACCAAGCCATTCGAGGTCGAGGTTCAGGCCAACAGCGATGAAACCTTTATCACTCAGGTTGTCATTAAGCAGGGCAGCAAGACCATATTTCAAGACCAGACGAGCAAACTGGGTGTGATCGACGCAAAAAGCGACGCTTTGTAACCGCTGGCAATCCCAATCATAACGAACTACCTCCCCTCATGCGAGGGAGAGAACGCATGGCTCTATTTGTAGTCGGGTATGATCTGAAAACTGAAAAAGGCCAAAAGCGCGACTATGGCCCCATTGAGGAGGCCCTTGAGGCATTGGACTCCTGCCATACGCAGGCTTCTGTCTGGTATGTGGATCGAGACGGAACGGCTGACGACCTGTTCGCGCATCTCAAACCGAGTCTTGAAGGAATAGACCCCTTGATGGTCGTGGAATTCGACAAGAAGCCGTCGTGGCGACTAGGAAAACCCGGCACAAAAGCGTGGTTAGACGCAAAATTCTAACCATCACCGTCTTCATTCGGCCCCGTAGATGCCGCCAATAACGTGATCGGCAGGCGTAACATACCTGCCACAAAAAATATCACGTTTGCTTTCCAATTCGGATGGCCCCGATAACTCATAAATCACCTCATTATGTGGTGACTTATTTAGCTTTACGCGAAAGTGGCGAAGGTCTGGGTAGTTCTCGGGAAACCTGTGCTAAGCGGATAGGCATATTCGCTATTATTTTGATACTCTAAGAGATCAGGTGATGGAAAAAATGCGAGCCTGTGACGAGTGAGTTCATCAGAATTATACCTGTAGAGTAGCTGAATCAATCCTCCATCTATCAGCTTCATATTAAATGATCTATTTTCGATTAGAGCCATATAGGCTTCTGCATAAGGTATGTTTCTCAAGGTAACAGACAGATTATCGGTATTTCCAAAAGTTACATCAGCCAAAATTCCATCCCGCCTTAGCGAGGGGAAATTTTGATCAATGCACAAACCGGTGGAAATGAGATCGGCTGTTAGGCTCTGTATCTCGGTGATGGCCGCCTCAGGCGTCACGCCCACCTGCTCCGTTGTTTAGAAGGCTCCGAAGGGCTGCAATGTCATCAGCAGGAAGGTCTTCAATCAGAACGCGGCCAGCACCAATATCCGATATCAGTCGGTTCAAATTGGTGGCCGCGCCCTTGATTGTTTTCTGTTCCAAGGCCGATCTGTCACGATTAACGACCTTGAGTTTTTTCCGAACTTCGGCGGGAGGGTATATGAAATTGAGTTCGTAGTTCTGGGATTCGACCCGCTCATATTCAGCTTTCAATCTCGCCATATTAGGGCCGACTCCCAACACCTTCACCCATGCCTTGCTTCTAGTTATGGCGGTGAATAGCTGGTTGCGCACCTTTCCCGCATTGTAGGGGCCGCCGTAGCAATCTTGAGCGTTGATCACATAGACCATCCCGGCCTCATTGCCCTTTGCTCTGAAAATTCCAGTGAATGCGACAGATTCTTGATCCCCCCGAAAAAAGACATCAGACGAGGTATCAACTCCGGCGACATGTGATTGAATTCCTTTCTCAAAGAGCAACCGCCTCGGAATTGCTACTTGCTTGACCGTCGAGATCGGATCAGGGTTTATGACGATTATATCATCATGATGAAGTTCATCACTTCCGAGGTTTTTTTCAATCTGGTCTGCTAGCCATTGTGCTTGCTGCGCAGTGTTTTCAAATTCAACAAACTCAATCAACCGATCAACCTGAGACGGAGCTTCTAAAAATTGAGGGCTCGATTCGGGCGTGCGCGATAGAACGACTTGGTGCCCATCTTCTAGAGAGCCAGCCTTAACTGCATATCCAACATCCCTCCACAACTCAGCCCGGTCAAACATTTGGATAAGACCAGTTTCAGTCTTGATATCAACATCTCGATAGATACCGAATCCCAAAGCGTGAGCGGTGGCCAGAACAGGTCGTGAATTACGATAACATTTTTCGAGAATAATATCCTGACTTGGCCTACCTTTGACTGGCTCGTCAAAGACAACATTTGGTTGCCCATTCGCATTTTGACCAAATAGCTCATCAGGTGGTGGAAGACTACTCTCAGTAAGTGATTGAAGTTCGTCATATGCGTAAACAAGACGTTTATTTTCCCCAAGCGATGCAAAGCAAAGTCGCAAAAAATTCGGATCGAAATCCTGAGCCTCATCAACCAATATGGCGTCAAAAATCTTCTTCTCGCCGCTTGCCGCAGTGAGAGCCAAATTAACCACGCCACTAAAAGCAGTTTGCGTAGAAAATTTATCCTTTGCCCTCTGAAAATCCCAAAACTCTATGCCGTTAGCTTGACAATATTGATAATATACACCCGAACGGTTAACGCTTCCCGGGGCACCCCAAGCATTGATTATCTGTATTTTATCCCAATCTGGTTGATCTTTAGTCTGTTCAAATACAAAGTTCTGAATGAACTTACGAAATTGATCCTTAAGAGATCGCGTATTAAATGTTACCGCAATCTTCCATTCAGGATGCTGGACGTGCAAATACGCAGCCTTCAATGCCAATATTATTGTTTTTCCCGACCCAGCCAGTCCACGAATTCGCTGAACTCCTTCGACTGTCTCAATAACGGCTCGACTTTGCAGAGAATCTAGATTGGCAATCGAATCTTCGAGTCTTTTAAGAATGGCTCCGCGAGAGTCAGGTCTAGCCGTAGATCGCTTACGCCGCCCACTTCTAATAGATGAAATTGACTGTATTACTGAATGTGCACGCTCATATAGGTCCGGACGGGACCATGTGATTTCATGAATTATTGCGCGGATTGATGCATCGTCCGAAGCAATTCTGTAATCTGAGTTTGGTGCGCCCGTTCTTGACCCAGCGAGAGGCGCAAAGGTCACTACAACGGGTTCGGCTAACAGTTTTCGCCCCTGCATGAGGTCGTTATGAGCACGAAGCCGCGTCTCAAGTTTGTTGGCATAGTCGTCTTGGACCACCTCAAAGCCAGTGGCATCGGCACCTTCAATGAGGTGGAATATAACCACTCCATGCTGCGGGCTCACCCAAAGCGCGTCAACAGAACTTACGCCCTCAGCCCCAGCTAGGACTGGATATCCAACATACAGAACGCCGTGCTCATTAAACTCCGCTTCAATCAGCCGAGCAAGTCTCTCGCTGGTCACAGGCTTGTTGGTTGAGCCCCAGATTACATCAGTCATGGAATTTCACGTTATCCCAGCATTGCGAGATCGAGGCATAGCAAGCTTTTTGGATGGATGCCATGAAGGTAGCGCCTATACCGCGCGCGGCGGGCAATCGTGGTCTTCGTCAAACCGTAACAGCCGCGCGAGCAATTTCTCGCAGATTTCTGGGACTTTTCGGGATCGACGCTCGAACCAAATCGTAACAGCAAATCGTAGCAAATACGCTTAGGAGACCGTCTGTTCGACGATTTCC
>NZ_JAMFRV010000562.1 GCF_026224925.1 Pseudomonas sp.
GATAAATCAACTCAGTCAGCCATATATCTCAACAGCAATTCATATCTTGTTGTTGGTATTTATACGAATGCAATGTATGCGTTGGCAATTCGCGACTATATCGACTTGACCTCGAAAAACATATCGCCATCCAGCAATAATGTCAAACTTTGGCAAGAGCGCCTGCGTGCCCTAAAGCATAATATAGTGACGAATTTATGGAGCCAGGAACGCGGTTATTTCCTGATGCATAAAGATTTAACCCCCATCGACCTTCCCATCAACGAGGACGAAATGTTTCCGATGGGCGGCAATGCGGTGGCGATCGAAGCGGGGCTCACCACACCTGAAATGGCCAATAGAATATTCGATATAGCGCTTCAGATGAAAGAGAAGTTCAAGTCACCCACAATATCCGGTGTGCTGTATCCGCCCTATCCGGATGGCGTATACAAACACCCTGCAGTCACCCACCCTTTTCAATATCAGAATGGGGGCGCATGGGATTGGTTTGGATTACGCCTAGTTTCAGATATGTTAAAAAATGGGCGTGCAGTTGATGCTTGTAAATCGCTCAATGAAATTTCGGTTAAAATTGTCCGAAATGGTACTTTCTCGGAATGGGATGCACAAGATGGTCAGGCAATGGGGAGCAAGGACTATCTGGGCGCAGCCGCTGAGTATATTTCGGCAATGGTGCGTTTAGATGCCTATATCGCAAAACAAAACCGAGCAGCTAAACAGCTGGTTACCGCACAGGATCTCTGCACTTCATTACACTAGCCAGTCGTAAAGGGGTTGTTGCATAAATCAAGTGAGATCGCCCACGCCCATGCAGATCGCAACTTTGTCGTCTGCGAACCGATGCAGCTCGCCCTCAGGTGATTGCCGGGCGGCGTCTTGAGCGGGTACGTGAGATTTTCGACTAGCGAGCGCCGAGGCGCGGTGGCTTGTACATTCGGCTCAATTTTTCCTCGAGGCTAAGATAAGGCTCTGGCGCAAATCAGGTCGACGAATCGGTTAGAGTTGTCGGGCAGGAACATCCCGACCACGATTTCAGGCATCGCATCCGCATGGCCCCGTTCGATCTCGCGAAACTCCGCTTCAAGGACGCCGTTGCGCCCGCCGTGCGGCGCGCTGCCTGTCCGAACGACAAGATATCCGTCCATGAGGGGCACACATGCTGATGATGAACGATCGGTTCCGGCGGTAAGTAATTTCCTACATCAGGTAATATTCGTAGCCTACCTGATGAGGACAGAAATGCGTAACGACGAGCGACGTCACACGTTCGAGTTTATAAATGGCCTGCGTGGACTTGCAGCGCTTCAGGTTGTGGCGCTGCATTACTGTTCCAGCTTTTTGCCGAGACTCGCTCGGGCAGCACAGTTCGCCCATTACGATCTTGAAACCAGACTTGACCACTCGCCAGCGTTCTTCATGATCGACGGCTACTCGGCGGTCTATCTTTTCTTTGTGATGAGCGGCTTTGTACTAGCTCCATCCTTCCTCGCGAGCAACTCGGGAATCGGCATGCAGACCGCAAAGAGGTTCACGCGACTCTACCTCCCGGTCGTCGGCGCGCTTGCATTCGCCTTGGTGCTGATTTTGCTCTTGCCGTCGGCAAAAGAGTCCGTTGCCATACAGGGTCACTCGGGGTGGGTCCATACGCTATCCGAGAATCCTCTCACCGTCGTGGCGATAGTCCGGGAGTTTGCGCTCAACTCTATGTTGTTGAGCTATAACGGGACGTCGATCTTTAACCACCTCTTAACGCTACCGCCGGTTACGCAGTCACTTGACGCGCCACTGTGGACCATTCACTTTGAGTTCTGGGGATCAGTACTCGTTATCCTCGTTTGCGCCGCATATCGTCGCTTGCCAAGGCCCATATTCTGGTTTCTCTTTGCGGTGTTGCTCGTGTGCACCGGCTATACCTATTTCAGCCTCTTCCTCGTTGGGTTTGCGTTATTCACCGCTCGAGAGCGCTTGATGCGTCGCAGTGGAAGTTTTTATCCGGCAGCTGGTTTCGCAATGGTTGCGATCTCCATCGTCGTCAGTTCGTCCGTCCATCTGGAGCAGTTCATCCCTGTAGCTGACGCGATGAACAGGTTCGCTGGGGCGGCACTGGAAAATCCGGAGTTTCTTCAGCGGCAGCTGTGCGCGATCATGTTGTTCGTAGGCGTCATCCTGATTGGACCGTATCGACGCTGGCTGGAGAGCAAGTGGGCACTTTGGCTCGGCCGGATTTCCTTCAGCCTGTATCTTGTTCATTTCCCAATCCTCTTTACCGCGACGTTTTTGCTGTTCAAGGTGCTGGCGACCCACCTGTCATATGGCGCCGCAGCACTGAGTGCAAGCGCGATCGCGCTACCGATCACGCTCTTCGTGGCCCACTACTTTGAGAAATATATTGATCGAGGCGCTATTTCCTTCTCGCGCCGGATCGAAAAGGTTCGAGAACCAGCGGCTATGTTGCCGCTGGAGCGCTGAAGCCTCACGTATCTGCTTTCTTGGCTCCTCTCAAGCGATATGAGACCGGAGGGTCGGCGACGTGCCGGCAATCAGCAGTTTAAGGCGCGTACCAGAGCAGCGAGTCCCTGAAGCTAGTCTTATCGACGTGTAAAAGCCGCTTGTTGTTGGCCTTAGTCATCTTATTAACGCTTACGAAAGGACCTCATCAGCCCGCGCAGCGGCGCAGTGACCATCCAGCTGTGAGATCCTTCAATAGCATGGATACGCTCCTTCGCTAAAGCGGATTCTCTTTCACGGGCTGCTCTGCCCTCTCTCGCGCAGTTCAAGTCTTCTTCCAGGTGATCTATGATGGCCTGCAGTTCAGCCACCCGACTCACAGCCTCGTCCGGCTCACGCGATCGTGCATATTCGGTTTCATTTTTTTGCCGGATATATTCCAGACGCTCCAACCTGTTCGTCAACGCGACGACGTCAAATCCGGCAACAATATCCATGTACTCCCACTTTGTCAGGTGATTAAAGAGAACCTCATGGCTTCGTTTCTCATCCCGAAAGTCGATATACCCGCCTTCTTTTACCGCATACACGCACGGGAAAATATCTAGCAGACGCGCGCGGAACTCCGGAACCGACATGTTTCGCCACAGATTTAACGCCACGTAGTTCATTTCGAGCGTGACGATCGGTTGATACCGGGCGAGCACCGACTTGGCGCCCTCAAGAACGTCCAACTCGTAACCCTCCACGTCGATCTTAATCAGGTCGAGCCGCTCAAGGCCCAGACTGCCAAATACAGCATCAAGCGCGTGCTGCCTCACGACCTCCCTGAAGTGGTGTCCGTCATCAATGCTGTGGATGTCGGAGACGAAAGAGCCAGAAAGATTACTAGGGTTTCCCTGCATCACGACTTCGCCGTCGGTTTTCCCGAGGGCGAAATTGCAAGTACGAATGTTTTTGTGGCCGGAGTTGGCGACGTTTTTGCTCAGGAGCGTATATGCGGCAGGAACTGGCTCGATTGCGGTCACGCTGCCATCTGGAGAAAGCTGCGCTAGCAAAACCCCAGTGATTCCGATATTGGCTCCAATGTCGAGAACTCTGGAATCAGGGCTGCTCAGGCACTCCAGAAGCGCGGCCGTATTCGGCTCAAACCGCTCCCCAAGGTGCTTTCCATAGTCCGGATCCGTGGATATCCAGTACTCCCTCTGGCCGATGGTTATTTTTCTTTGCGAATATGACACTTGTAGATTTCCTGAAAGGTTCAATGTCTACGACGTATGCACTGACAACGAGCATGGCACATGTCGTTCGCGGCGACAATAACTTCTGGTAAGGGACGAATCCGAGGCCCGCTTCGCAAACGTCGTGCCGTCATACGTATAGCCAATGGACACCGGCCCTCCGGATGGGACTAACACAGCCGTCCCCCCTGCGCTGGTTGCCAGTCCGACCGTTACAGGTCCAGTATCCTGGCCGCGCTGACCTGAGGGCAATCCGGCGCCGCCGGCGATCCGCCGTAATAACCGGTGTATGCGCCACTGTTACCCTGAATGCCTCCCGCTCCGCCCGAAAGAGTCAATGGCGCTCATGAAACCGATCCGACAATAGTCGTCGTGCCTCCTGCTCCTGCGGCGGCGGATCCGGTCGCTCCCGCTGCCTTTGCCCGTCCTATAGGAAACCTCTCAACGGGCTACCCACTTGCGCCAGAACCCGACGAACAGCGGCCAACTTCTTGCGGCCCATCAGGCCGCTACGCTCAATGTCGCGATCGAAACCACGTTGCTGCATGCGGACAAGGACTTGACGGTACTCAACAATTCGAGTCTACGGTGGTCATGGACACTCCGTTCGGCAAGAACGGCGCGTACCCATCTGGGAAGCTCGAATCGCGTTCAACATCGGCGCGGTCACGGACTGCCGCCATAACACCGATCGTGCGCTGGCGCCGATGCGCCAATCATCAGGTCAGGCCAAAACTCCGCCCCCGGGAATGACTCCATAGCGCCGATCGGTGACAAATGGATCGCACTATCTTATTTTGCAAAATGAAAAGTTTAAGAAAGAGGACGCGCTCCACATCAGATCCGATGAACTCACGGGATTCCTGGTAAAATCCAAAATCGTCGTTTCTGCCAGCTTACTCCTTGGCACCGGACCTCACCGTCTCGGCGTCCCAACGAACAACAGACGAAATCAACCATCAAAGCTACGCCAACCACGATAACTACACTGTCCCAGTAAAAGCGTTTTCAAAATCACGGTACTCCATGAATAGTCCAATCTACTACCTGCATATACCAAAAACAGGTGGAAGCTCCTTCACCTCCTTTCTGGATAGTCAATTCGACCCAGAAGAAATTTGCCCGGCACAGTTGCTTCCAGAATTATTCCAAGTCCCATTGGCGGAGATGTCTCGCTACAAACTGTTTCGGGGACACCTATGGCACGGCCTAAATACTTACGTTAATCAGAGCCTTATCTATCTGACAATGCTCAGAGATCCAGTACAGCGGACTATCTCCTGGTATTCGCATGTCAAACGTGACGAAAATGCCTACAGACACCACCGTGTGATCAACGAGAACTGGTCGCTTCTTGACTTTGTTACAGATAGCGAAACAAACTGGGATATGATAAATGCGCAAACATTATTTCTTTCCGTCGATCTCGATTATGCAAAACTTTCAGGCGACCCTGTTGGCTATGGGAGGTCAATAGTTAGAGCACACGCGAAAAGGCCGGATGACCGGGAGTTATTAAATATTGCAAAGAAAAGGCTCGAAGAATGCGCCTTTTTCGGTATAACAGAGCGTATGCAAGACTCCAAGCACCTTCTCTCTTATGTCATGAATTTCTACCCGAACTTCTCGGTACCTAGATTGAATATTTCATCAAATAGGCCTTCTGACCATGAAATTTCGGCCGAAACAATTCGTGCTATCAACGAAATCACCAGACTAGATCAAGAGCTATATAATTGGGCGTGTCAAGTTTTCGAAGATCGCTTTGGTGAAATGACAAAATCACTCCTCGTTTCACACTTTAAATCTAAAAATCCAGATACCAGTATCCCATGGCACAGTCCGTTGCCTGCCGAGGAACGAAAGCTTTTCGATATTAAAATAACCGAAGCACCCCCCAAAATCGATGCAGCCTCGACATTCCAAGTGACAGTGGCGGCAACCAATAACTCCAAATTTTCTATAAGCGGCCAACTTTCGAATCCCATCAACGCCTCGTATCATTGGATAGATGCATCGACCGGGGTGGTTGTAGTTTTTGATGGGGAGCGCACCAAAA
>NZ_JAMFRV010000563.1 GCF_026224925.1 Pseudomonas sp.
GAAGGGGTGGGGCGAGGTCTCCCACGGTCTGTACTGTGTCAGCAGTCAGATGCGAACTGTTCGTCCCACCACCCCTTCAAGTCCTACCATACAAGCGAACTTGTTCGCGAAGGCCACGACGCGGAGTGTCAGGCGTGCCACTGAGTCGCAGCCATCATGCGAGTCAATCAGATTAGTTTTAATTTTCTCTGTGCTATCAGCAGAGCGCTAATGCTGAGGGCCGCCGCCACGATAAGGTAAAAACTAGGCGCAAGTTGAGAACCTGTGAGAGCGATCAAGCCGGTCGCAATCACTGGCGCAAAACCTCCAAATAGTGTGACGGACAGGTTATAGCTCAACGACATACCGGTAACGCGCGTATGCAGTGGGAAAATATCAGCCATCAGTGCTGCCAGCGGTGCGAAATAGAAGGCTTTGATAAGCGCCATCATGGACACAACCAGTAAAAGGGACGTCGCACTGGGCACTTTATTAAGCCAGAAGAACGCCGGAAAGATCGCCAGAATGTAGATGATAGAGGCCCAGAGCATAATTTTTATACGGCTGATGTAACCCGTCATGAATCCCACAACAGGCGTTACCACGGTCAGGATGAGGCCCGCGGTCAGTGTGGCCAGAAAGCCCGATGACTGTGGAATATTCAACGTGGTCGCTGCATAGGTGGGCATGTACTTGATCATGAAGTTCGACGCAGTCGATACGATAAGAATACCCATAGCGACAATGAGTAATGTCTTCTGAGAAAGTAATACTTCCCTCAACGGCTGGGAGTCGGGTTCGCTTTCTTTGAACTCGGGAGACTCGTCGACAGTGCGGCGAATGTAAAGGCCCACCGGGCCGAGGATCAAGCCGAAGAAGAACGGCACACGCCAGCCCCAATCGAACATTTGCTGATCGTTAAGGTACGCCGTCAGGAAATAGCCAAATATTGATGCGATGACCACGCCAAATCCCTGGCTCGCAAATTGGAGGCTCGCCACAAAGTTACGGGTCTTTTGCGGCGCGTGCTCCATCATGAATGCCGTTGAACTGCCAAACTCACCACCGGCTGAGAAACCTTGCAGCAAACGAGCAGCCAAAATACCAATTGGAGCAATAATGCCTATCGCTGCGTAGCTGGGCATTACTGCAATCATCGCAGTCCCAATAAGCATCAGCAGTATGGATAAACTCAGCGCTTTCTTCCGGCCTTGTCGGTCGGCATACGAGCCCAAAATTGCAGCGCCCAGCGGACGAATAAGAAACGAGATACCAAAGGTCGCGAACGCAAGAAACAGCGATACGGCTGGGTCTGAAGCGGGGAAAAACACTTTGCTGATCGTTAACGCAAAATATGCGTAGACCGACAGGTCAAACCACTCGAGTGTGTTTCCGATCAATGCGGCGACGACAGGTTTCCAGATGGACTTTGTTGTTTCGGTCGCCGGTGTAGCGGTGGATGATAGTGCTGGCATGCTAGACGCTCCTAGTATTGTAAGTGTGTGAGCGGCAGATACAAAAAGTCTGATCGAGACCCTGTTTTTTTATTTTTTTGGGGACTTAAGCTACGTTACCCAAGTCCCAGAACAGCGCTGTCATGACTTCCAGGCCTTCAAGGATCAAGGATTCCAGGATGTGTTCATCCGGGGCATGTTGTGAGCAACCAGGGTAGGAATGCGGTATCCACAAAGTGGGTAGCCCCAGGACATCCGAGAAAATGTCGTTGGGCAGGGTGCCTGCAAGGTTGGGTAATACGGCGATCTTTCGAGGCGTTGTTTCGGCAATCGACGTCTTCGCGAAGCGGACCCATTTGTTGTCGGGATCCAGTCGAGTGGCAGGCGTACAACGATCAATCACTATTTTTACGTGTTGAAAGCCTTCGGCATCCAGGTGATGGCGCAGTAAGCTTTCCAGGTTCTGCCAGTCAGTGCCGACGACGAACCGAAGTTGGCAATACGCAACAGCTGAGGGTGGAATTGCGTTGACCGGTTTGTTGGGGTTACCCGCAGTAAACGCCAATATTTCCAGTGTATTCCAGCCAAAGAGTTTCTCACCCAGCGTCAAACCGGGCTCACCCCAATGAGTATCCAGGGTCAGTCCCAAAGAGTGCTGATCAATACCCAGGTCGTGGATCGCTTCCCGTACGGAGTCTGGTATGGACGATGGAACAAGTCCCAGACAGAGAATACGTCCGGTTTGGTCCACCAGGCTTGCCAGGGCATTGCTCAAGACCACTGCGGGATTGGACATGACGCCTCCCCAGTTGCCTGAGTGCAATCCCTTATCACGGGCTCGAACCTCAAGGGAAAACAGTGCCGACCCCCTGGAACCCAGAAATATCGTTGGGCGGCTGTCGTTGAGACGAGGTCCGTCTGACGCTATGAATACATCGGCCGCAAGTAGATCACGATGAGCCTGGCAGACCTCACGTAGTCCGGGAGAGCCGCATTCTTCACCGGTTTCGAAGATGACTTTTACGTTAAATCCTAATCGCCCCCCTCGTGCATTGATCACCTGTTCAAGGGCCGTCAAGTTGATGCTGTGTTGACCCTTGTTATCGGCGGTGCCGCGTCCGTACCAACGATCGCCTTCTATCGTCAACTCCCAAGGACTTAGACCTTCTCGCCATTGTTCGTCGTAACCAAGCACAACGTCCCCATGCCCATAGGTCAGTACCGTCGGCAGATGTGCGTCTTCGGTGCGCGATGCGAACAGAAGCGGACCTGCCCCCTTTGGGTTCTCCAGCGATTGGCATTGGAACCCCATCCTCACCAGCGCCGGTTCAATCTCTTCATGGAGATAGCGTCCCAGCTGTTCAGCTTTGGCCGGGTCTTGGCTTTCGCTTTGGATAGCAATACGACGGCGTAGATCGGCTTCAAAATGTCCATCGGATAGGTACTGGCGAACACTGGCGAGCGCTTGATGCTTGGACATGGCGGTTCCGGTTACGGCTGAAAGATTCAGTCCAATATAGAAGTCGCGTGATTGTTCTGTATATTGCTGTTTTTTGACGATAGGCTTCTAATTAATAGAAGGCATGACAGAGGAATCAAGGCGTGGATTATCGTTACTTTCTCGCAGTGATTGATTCAGGTTCGCTCGCTGCCGCCGGCGAGCGTTTGCACATAGCGCCCAGCGCTGTGAGCCGGCAGGTCGCCCTATTGGAGGACAGCATAGGCGTGCCGTTGTTCGAACGACGGCCACGGGGGATGTTTCCGACTGCTGCCGGGAGCGCGTTGGCTGATCACGCAAGACGCGCTTCATTAGAAGAGCAAAACGTATTGTCGGAGTTGCGAGGGGGTGATTATCCTGGCGCTAAAGTGATTCGCTTGGTTTCAACTGAAGGGCTTTCACGTTATTTCCTGCCACACGTGCTAATCAAACATTACGAGCAGCTCCCAACCTTCCGCTACGTACTCGACGTAATGTCACCTCACGAGTGTGCGGAAAAAGTAATGCGAGGAGACGCCGATGTGGGTTTGACGTTTAGCACCGAACCCACGGAAGGCGTCAATGTCCTGCACTCAAGCCGTTCACCCATTCGAGCGGTGATGCGTGCGGGACATCCACTCGCGACGCTGAAGCCATTGTCTCTGTGCTCCCTGTTGCCTTTTCCGCTGGCACTCACTCCGAAGGGCACAACCCAGAGGCAGTTGTTCGACCTCGTCTGTCAGATGGAAGGTCTGAAGTTCAATCACGTGATGACCTGTAATTACTCCGGCGCTATTCATGAGTTTGTCCGCCACTCCAACACTGTCGCGTTTGGCGGTGCAATCAGTCAACGCGCGAATGACAGCGATGACCTGATATCGGTCCCGCTGTCGAACCCTCGATTTTCAGATCGAGCTATTAAGGTCTTAACCATGCCCAAGCGTTCGATGCCCGCATCGCTTCAGTCTTTTATCGATACCCTGATTGCATGCTTAAAAACCGTCAATTGAGTCTGTCTCTTTTATGAGTGAGTTCGCCCCACGGAGTGGTGCTGTCACTGAACCGTCGGCATCGCCGCATCTTTAGGCCACAACAACCAGATCTGCCCTGCCTGTTTCATGTTGCCCGCCAATTCGCCGGCTTCTACGCCGGTGCCGGTGAACAAGTCGGCGCGGACTTCGCCGGCGATGGCGCCGCCGGTGTCTTGTGCTGCGACTGGGCGCACGATTGGGCCGCCGCCGTTGGGGCGGGTGGTAGAGAGCCACAACAGGCTGCCCAGCGGGATGACCTTGCGATCTATCGCCACGCTATAACCAGGCGTCAGAGGAACGTTGAGTGAGCCCCGTGGGCCTTCGTTGCTATCAGGGCGAATACCGAAAAACACATAGCTTGGATTGCTCGCCAGCAACTCTGGCACCTGATCCGGGTTGGCCGTGGCCCAGTCACGAATCCGGCTCATGCTCAGTTCTTCCTTCTTCAACTGATCATGGTCCACCAACCAGCGTCCCACCGGCCGGTAAGGGTGGCCGTTTTGGTCTGCGTAAGCGATGCGCATCTGCCTGCCACTGTCCAGTTGAACGCGACCGGAACCCTGAATCTGTAGAAACTGCAGGTCCATCGGATTGCTCAGCCACGCCAGTATCGGCGCATTTGCGCCTTGGCGTCCGATGGTGGCTGCGTCGTCGTACGGTTTGAGGGTTCGGCCTTCAAGGCGGCCGCGTAAGCGTTTGCCTTTGAGTTCCGGGTAGATGCTGTCTAGCGCAACCACCACCAGATCGTCAGGTACGCCGTAAATCGGCACGGTAGTTGTATCGCTGCGCTCAAGGCTGCCTTTATAGATCGGCTCGAAATAGCCGGTAATCAAACCTTTGGCACCTTTGTCGGCCGAGCGCAGGCTATACACCTGCAGGTTTGATTTAAGGAACTCACGAACCGCGGTGGCGTTCGGTTGCACTTGCGCAGCGGCGCTGCAGGTGGCTTTCCAGGTCTTGTCGTTGGCCATCCGCGCACAGGCGGAATACCAACTGTTGAAGCCTGCGAGCAGGTCTTCGTCACTGGTAGCTGGCAGATCTTCCCACTTGACGCTGACGTAGGTAGTCACTGGTGGCGTGGGCTTTGGCTTGCCGTTATCACAGGCAGCCAGAAGGGCGAAAAGGGGAACGGCGCAAAACAAAAAACGGCGCCAGCGGCAGCAAAAATCAATCACGCGATGGGTTCCTGAGGAGCAATTCGAGGGCATTAGCTTGGTGAATTCAGCCCGCCGCGTCAAATCCGGATGGGCGCAATGGGAGGGCCCGGGCCGAAGCACCGTTGGTCGATCCCGGGTCGGAAGTAGGCACTTGAATGCATAACCGACTTCGATAAATCAGCGACGAGCGTAGGCGTATTCGCCGCCTTTCTCCACTGCGGCTTGATACGCAGGGCGCGCTTGAGTGCGCTCTACCCACGCGGCAAGGTGCGGATAAGGGCCGAGTTTTCCAAACTGCTTGGCAACGTCGCCAATAAAGCTCAACTGGATGTCTGCGCCGCTCAAGTCATCGCCAAACAGATAGTCGGAATGACTCAACGCTTCATCGATAAAACTCAAATAGTTGGTCACTTCTGAATCAATCCGTGGCTGCAAAGGCTTGCCCGCTTCGCCCAAGCGACCCACATACAAGTTCAGCATAAGTGGCAGCATGGCCGAGCCTTCGGCGAAGTGCAGCCATTGCACGTATTTGTCGTAGGCAGCGGTGGACGGGTCCGGTTGCAAGCGGCCATGGCCGTGACGGCGGATCAAATAATCAACAATGGCTCCGGACTCAATAAGTACCGTCGCCCCGTCCTCGATGACCGGCGACTTGCCCAGTGGATTAATCGCTTTCAATTCAGGCGGCGCCAGATGGGTGTTCGGGTCGCGCTGGTAGCACTTGAGTTGGTAGGGGACCTGCAACTCCTCCAGTAACCAGAGGATCCGCTGGGAGCGCGAGTTGTTCAGGTGATGAACGATGATCATGGGCAGTTCCTTGGGTAAGGGCAGTGTAGTTATGAGGGGTCTGACCTTTCAGTGCAACGTGTTGTTCAGTTCCGCATTCGCTAACTCAACGGTGCGAAGAGCGACTGCGCTGCCGATGAGTGGCTAATAGTGTCTCCAATGAACGACCAGTTATCTGATGTCCTATGACGAAAAAGCTGTTTGGAATTTGACTGAGCCGCTCGAAAAGCCTGATTTTCAAGGATTACTGCCTTATATGGATGATTTTTCCTTCATGGAAGCGCTCGAAGAGCATATGTGCAGGCAAGAATCTTCATCAGAAATGGCTTGTATTAATATAGATGTACGATAACGTACGTCATGTCAGAATCAGTCATCGTCACAAACAACCATAAAAAAGTGATTTTAAAATGACCCCACTCGAACTCAAAGAAACAGTTTCGTCCGGTTTGCTTTCATTTCCGGTTACCGATTTCAATGCTCAGGGTGACTTCCATAAGGCCGGCTACATCAAGCGCCTCGAATGGCTAGCTCCCTACGGCGCCAGTGCTCTGTTCGCTGCGGGCGGTACTGGTGAATTTTTCTCCCTCGCCGCCAGCGAATATTCCCAAGTCATCAAAACCGCCGTCGACACCTGCGCTAACAGCGTGCCGATTCTGGCCGGCGTCGGCGGTTCTACCCGTCAAGCGATCGAATACGCACAAGAAGCCGAGCGCCTGGGCGCCAAAGGCTTGTTGCTGCTGCCGCACTACCTGACCGAAGCCAGCCAA
>NZ_JAMFRV010000564.1 GCF_026224925.1 Pseudomonas sp.
AGCTGCTAATCCTATCGATCCACCCGTTTCATCAGCAAGCAGGCTTACACCTTAGGGCACCGGTTCAGCGCATCCTCATAACACCCGAGCGCCTCGCGAGCCATGCTAGCGCTTAAGAGCAAACCCTTGCACCTTCAAAGCCGTTGGTTTCCAATCCGGGTTTCAACACTCGTGCTCTGATCAGAGCCGCCAAGATACGCTCCAATTCACCGCAGACCGCCCAATTTTTGGCATAGACTCAGCGGCTGGGAAACCTTCTGTATATCTTAGTCAAGCCCAGCAAGGCGCATCCGCAGCATCCCTTAAAAGAGCCCCACCCGTACCGTACCGGTACTACCCTCCTCCTGCGGCCTTCAAAACCAACGGCATCCTGTCCTCATCCAACTCCTTCCGTTTGTGAGGCCGCTCTGCCTGACCGCAAACAGCCCTAAAGTGTACGGGGAGAGTTCTCACCATCGCACGAGATGCCCGGACGCTTACCTTTTAACGGCGTTATCGGTACGAGATCAGGACTGATAATAGCCCTGTTCTATGATGTTCATAAGCAAAAGTGCCATATCAAACCTGCTGAAGTAAAACCCTCGCTGGGAATACTTCCTCTTTGAGTTTCTCCATCACCAATCCAATGAATGCTGATACCGCCAACGGCAGATGTTGCCGACTAGGATAAAGCACATGCAAGCCGTAACCAGTGCGATGGTAGTTCGGTAGGACAGGCACAAGGCGGCCAGCCTGAAGATCGAATTTAGTTATGGTGGGCGGCAGCAGCGCGATGCCCAACCCAGCCAACGTGGCCTTACGCAAAACCTGAGCGGTGTTGCCATTGAAACGGCTGGTAATCTGCACGTCTTCCTCAACACCGTTTGGCCCATTAAGACGCCACGTGGTAACGCCGCTAGGATGACCGAAACTCACACAGTCGTGATTGACCAGATCCTCTAGCGTAGTGGGCACACCTCGTTTACTCAGGTACTTAGGACTGGCGACCAAACCTTCATTACCTGCTTCAATGAGTTGTCGACCGACGTATCCTGAGTCCTGCAAAGTGCCGCCTCGAAACGCGATGTCGATTCGATCAGCGATCAAATCGGCACGTGAATCACTCAATACAAAGTCAAGCTGCACCTGTGGATGCACAGCTAGAAAATCGGCCACCCATTCCATCGGGAAAAAGTCGAAGAAATCAGCCATCGCCGCAATGCGCACGGTGCCACTCGGCTCCTGGCTTCCCGTCATTAACTGCTGTCCGGCATCAATCAGGCCTTCTACCGCGCCAAAGCACCGGTCATGAAAAGCCTGACCTGAATGGGTAAGTGTGAGCTTGCGCGTGGAGCGCTGCAGTAGCCGCGTGCCGAGCTGAGCCTCGAGTTGTTGAACGCGCCTGCTTAAGGTGTTGGAGGGCATTCCAAGTTGACGCGCCGCTTCGGCAAAGCTGCCGTTGCGCACCACTTGTACAAATAAGGCGACGTCGTTCAGATCAAGCATCTTATCGCCACACCTTCGTAAAATGGATTAGTGCAATCCAATTGTACCCTCTAATAAAGTAATGAGAAGACGCATATCTTTCAGGCGTCGATACGACTCCCCGCTAAACACCCCACCAATCCCGAACTATTAGTCCTCAACCTACAGAGATACATCATGACCACGAGCAATCTCGACCTGCTTTTGTCCCCTGCACAAATCGGCACCCTCCCTCTGAAAAACCATATGGTCATGGCGCCTTTGACGCGAAGCCGGGCCGGTGAAGGCGATGCTCCGACCCCCACCGTGGTTGAGTATTACCGGCAACGTGCCGGTGCCGGCCTTATCATTACCGAGGGTTCTC
The DNA here is from genome assembly GCF_026224925.1 of Pseudomonas sp. Taxonomy (GTDB): domain Bacteria; phylum Pseudomonadota; class Gammaproteobacteria; order Pseudomonadales; family Pseudomonadaceae; genus Aquipseudomonas. Next base: position 1,829 of record NZ_JAMFRV010000564.1, read on the forward strand.
AGGTCTCGGCACAAGGCAAAGGGTATATGAGAACGCCGGGCATTTTTACCACCGAGCAAATCGCGGGCTGGAAAGAAGTGACCGACGCTGTTCATGCACAAGGTGGAAGTATATTCCTGCAACTCTGGCATGTCGGACGACTCTCACATCCATTGGTGCAGATCAATAGAGCACTGCCAGTCGCACCTTCAGCCATCAAGGCGGATGGTGAGATTTACACTCCTGAGGGAATGAAGTCTTACGAATTGCCACGAGCTCTGGATCTCGATGAGATTCCTGGCGTGATCGCTGATTTTCGACAAGGTGCTGAAAACGCGAAACGTGCTGGATTCGACGGAGTTGAGATCCACGGTGCAAACGGTTATTTGATCGACCAGTTCCTACGCGATGGCACCAATAGCCGAACCGATACCTATGGCGGTTCTGTAGAGAACCGCGCTCGATTTCTTAAGGAGGTCGTCGAGTCGGTCATCGAGGTCTTCGGGGCCAGCCGCGTAGGTGTTCGCCTGTCGCCGATCTTCAATTATTTCTCCATGAGCGACAGCGATCCCCAAGCGACTTTCAATTACGCGGCGAAGATGCTAAGTCGCTATGGGTTGGCCTACATTCACGTGATGGAACTCGGTGCAGGGCAATTCGATTTTGTAGAACTGAAGCGTCGTTTCGGTGGCACCTATATCGCCAATGGTGGCTATGACGCAGAGCGAGCTGGAACGGCGCTCAGCTTAGGCGATGCTGATCTGGTGTCGTTTGGCACCGCATTCCTGGCAAACCCGGATTTAGTGGAGCGATTCAAACATGGCGAGGCTCTGAACGAAGCAGACCCTGCGACTTTTTACCAAGGTGAAGAGCACGGTTATACGGACTATCTGACCGTGGCGGAATCCCGATAGTGATGGCATACACATCGCTTGACTTTATAGACCGGTTCGGACGGAGGGTGCTAGCCGTTTCCAGTCATTTCCCCACTGCAGACCTGAACTCGCCAGGAGTGGTTCCACTCCACCGTGAAAACGCCCTAACGAAAGCTGGCGGCTCGCTGAAGAAGAGTTTGAAGCTGATGGTTTTGATTGAGTCCTCGGAGTGATGTAGCAGGTAGATCGCCCGTTCGAACCGTATCTTGTCCACCAGTTCGGAATACTGCACACCCTCCTCACCCAGATGCCGCCGCAGACTTCGCTCCGAGCAGTTGAGCTTCTTGGCCATGGCGGCGGCGTTTGGATAGACGTCGATGCACGCCAGGATGCTGTTCACCCGGCTTTGCCAGGACAAAGACGTACGCTGCGCTTGGGCTTCGCGGCACAGCCGTAGATAAAGATGATAACTGTGCGGATTTCGCCGTGCATTACGCTGGCTGCCCAGTTCATTGTCGTAGGTCACATAGGTGTAGTCATGACCGAAGCTCACGGGGCAATCGAACTCGACCGGATAGCGCTCGGCATCCGCTGGCTCGGGATAACCGAATGCCACTGCGCGCACATAACCATCCGCACCCACGCCGAAGATGTCACGTAGCAGCTGGCGCGTGCCAAAGATATCGCGGTCGATGAGAAACCGGTACAGCGCAGGCAATCCGCCGACCTGACGGTATCGGACAGTCGACTGACCCGCGGCGAGACTACCGATCAGTTCGGGCACGATCCAGGGATTGGACAGCGGATAGAAACGTCGCGACAAATAGCCGGCATGACCAAGATCGATAGCATTTGCCAGCAGTCCACCCAGCACACCAACGCTATTCACGTTGATCAGCCGACCGAGGTCCAGCCCAGCGGCCGTGCCTCGATAAAGACGCAGGATGTTCTCGTAGATCGTCTGTTCCTGGCGGCTGTTGGGCACTGATTCAGGCAGCGCAAAACTGTCAACACTTAATCCGCTACCAGCCAGCACCTCATGCACCGAATACCCCCAGGCGTCCATTTGCGCGATGCAGAAGCACATCGATGCCTGGCTGGCGCAAGGAAACATGGAAAGGCTCATGGTGATTCACGCCTCGTATAAAAGGCTATTTAACCTGTTTTTGGCCGTAATTATCAATCATCTGACACGTTCGAACATCGCTTCGAAGGGGCAGGCTTGGCTTAATACGTCTGGAGAAAAACAATAATGAGGTAGCTGTCATGAGCAAATCGGTCTTCATCACTGGCGCATCCTCAGGCTTGGGGCGTCAGGTGGCGAGCGAATTCGCCAGTCGGGGCTATGACCTGGCGTTGGCTGCCCGTCAAATCGACGTATTGCAAACCATCAAGTCCGAACTGGAGGAACGCCACGGCGTGCGGGTCCTGGTCTATCCGCTGGATGTCAGTGATGCCAAACAGGTACGCGATACGCTGAATACCGCCAGCGCCGAACTGGGCAAACTCGATATCGTCGTGGCCAACGCAGGGTTGGGTAGCGACGGACGCATAGGGCGCATTGATTTCGCCAATTCCCGTCAACTGTTCGAAGTCAATGTAATCGGCGCCTGCGCGACCATTGACGCTGCAATCACCCTGTTCAAGAGCCAGGGGCATGGGCAGATCGTGGCGATGAGTTCGATTGCCAGCTGGCGCGGCCTGCCCGGCAGCGGCGCCTACAGCGCAAGCAAGGCAGCCGTCAGCGTGTACATGGAGGCCCTGCGTGCCGAATCGCAGGGCAAGAACCTTACAGTGACGGTCATCTATCCGGGTTATATCGATACGCCGATGAACAATAAGCTCAAGAGCCGTCCCTTCCTGCTGCCGCTGGAGGAAGGTGGCAAACGGATCGCCGATGCCATTTTGCAACGCCGCAAGCGTGCAGTAATTCCGGGCTATCCCTGGCTGTTGCTACGACCTGTGCTGCAACTGATGCCTACCGCGCTGATCAGCAAACTCTTCTGAGCAAACAACCATGACCACCAATATCTGCCAGATCGCGCTGAGCGTGCGTGACACCACCGCATCCCTGCGTTTTTACCAGAAACTGTTCGGCCTTAAGCATGTTTTCGGCACGCTGTCTTTTCGCGGCAAGCAGGCCGAACGGATACAGGGCCTTGCCGGAGTGGCGTCGCGAGTCAGTTGGTTGATCGACGACCGGGAGTGCTTTCAGTTAGAGCTGTTCGAATTCGAGTCGCCGGTCTCGGCCCCCCTCTCCCCCGAGGACGACGAACGCGTCGGTTATCGGCGCATTCTTGCGCGGGTCGATTCGCTGGAGCGTTTCGAGGCTCTCGCCCAATCTCTGGGCCTGTCCCTAGAAACACGTCAGGTTGCCAATCGCCGTTTTATCCGGGACCCGGACGGCATTCTCATCGAGCTGATCGAAGACCGCTCACTGCAAGGGTTACCCTTCCCGTGCAAGCTGACAGGCCTGGGTCTGGTTGTCGCAGATTGCGCACGCAGCGTGGAGGCCTTTGTCGAAGGGTTGGGTTTCCAGTGTGGCGACGATAGGGTTGAACCAGATAACGATACCGTCGCCCATGCCTGCCTGGTCAAGGGCGACATGTGGCTGGACATCCGCCAAGCGGCGGCCCCCAAGCCCTGGCCGCCCCGTTACCGACTGAGCGATATCGGCATCATGAACCTGGCCGTCGGCTTCGACAGCCAGGATGAGTTCACCACACTGTTCGAACAGGCGCTTGTGGCTGGCTTCGTTGCCAACTGCAAACCAGCGGGCCAGGTGGGACTGGTGCAGTGCGTCTACGTCAACGACCCGCACGGCTTTTCCGTGGAGATGCTCTACTGCTCGCCGCGACTGTACGCCCTGTTGGGCTTCAGCAAGCCGAACTTGAAGGCCAGGTTGCTCAACCACCTGCGCGAGAAACAGGCCTACAAAGCGCTGGGCACTCGCCGCGACAGTCTCTTTTCGCGACAGATCAGGACCGAAATCGAGATCGATGCAGCGCCCAGTGCGGTGTGGAAGTGCCTCGTCGACTTCGAGCACTACGCGCAGTGGAACCCCATGCTGGAGATCCAGCGGATCGATCACCGCCCGGGCGGGCAGGTGCACTTCGCGGTCAAGTTGAGCAAGGAACGCAAGGCGTCCTTCCAGGCACGCATCAGCAGCGACGAAGCGCCACACCGCTTCGCCTGGCGTGGCGGCAATCCTTTCACGGTGGCCGGCGAGCATTTCTTTCAGCTTAGGGAGAACGCCGATGGGTCCACCTGCTTCATCCATGGGGAGCGTTTTTCCGGCCTCTTGCTGCCGGCACTCTGGCAGCGCCTGAGCCAATCGAAACGACTCTACCAACGCATGAACGAGGCGCTGAAACGGCGTGTCGACACAGCCCATCAGGAGGCGACAGATGAAAGACTTGAACGGTAAGGTCAGCGTGATCACTGGAGCTGGCGGAGGCCTGGGCCGTGAACTGGCGATGGCTTGCGCGCGACGTCGAATGAAGCTGGTACTGGCCGATGTCGAAGCCAAAAACCTAGAGACCACCCGCACCTTGATCCAGCAGGAATTTCCTGGCATCTACATCGTCACCCAGCAAGTAGACGTATCCAAATTCGAGCAAGTCGCCGCGCTGGCGCAACTGGCTATGCAAAGTTTCGGTGGCGTCCATCTGCTGTTCAACAACGCCGGCGTGGGCGTCACTGCCCCTATCTGGGAAAACACTGTCTCCGATTGGCAATGGGTAACCAACGTCAATCTTTATGGCGTCGCTTGGGGCGTGAAAGCCTTCACTCCGATCATGCTCAACCAGGGCGAGGGACACATCGTCAATGTCGCCTCCGCGGCGGGCTGGATGTACTCGGCCGGCAGCGGCATTTACAACGCCACTAAAGCGGCGGTGGTGGCGCTCTCGGAGAGCTTGGCCAATGACCTGAAAATGGCCAACAGCGCGGTCGGTGTCAGTGTGCTCTCCCCCGCCTTTTTCCCGACCGGCATCATCGAGGCGGAGCGCAATCGCCCGGCGGAATTCGCCGACGCTGCCGCCGACAGCGAAATGAAGCAGAAGTACGAGGAGCGTGTGAGACGCGCCGTGGAAGCCGGCAAGATTTCTGCACGCGAAATCGCCGAAATCACCTTAAAGGGCGTGGAGGAAAATCGCTTCTACCTCTTTCCCCATGCCTGGGTGCCGGGCGCGATAGCCCTGCGCAGCAAACAGGCGCAGGCGGGCATGACAGCCTTTAATCCCCAGTCTTGACCAAAGTAGCTCATCTGGGGTTGGCGTGGCCACACCGGAAACAGTTGCGAAAGACATCTTCTTGTATTGCGGGACTTATACGCTGAAGAAATGACTTTCCTGCATCTGAAATCGACACGCTGCGAGTGGTACGGTTAAACAAGCCAACGCCTATCCGAGGCTGCAAGGCTGCAATAGCATGACTCAGTGCCGAGGTCGAAACCTTTAGTTCGTCGGCAGCTTTTCGGAAGCTTCGATAGGTGCTAACTGCCATCACGGCATAAAGATCAAGTAATGTAGTTTTGGGGACTTTAATTTTTCTCAACTTTATTCAACGTAGTTAAGTGCCGGGACACACATACTGAAAAAACAGGTTTATACCTGAGCTGGTTCGCTCATTGAGCAGCGTGCGTTCAAAACCTGCGACTCCAGCAAAGACAGTCAGAACCATCCGTCCTGCGGGTGAAGGTAGTGTCACCCCACAAAAGTGACCATCTTGGGTGACTTCCCTCCCGCCTTTGGTAGCCTGTAGTCAAACCCCAGGGCCGGACTTTCCGCGTCGTGCTAATTGGTAAATTTGCGCGGACTCAAGCACGTCGTCAGCTGTGCCATATCGCATAATCGAGAGCATCGACTGGCCGATTATCTCTGTGCTTAGCACCTTCTCAGGGAAGACGTGGCGCACCATCGTGAGGAGTGGGCCGGTCAGACGGTAGAATATTCGGTAAGACCTGGTCTTTGACGTAGCTCCGTGCAACGGCTGGATAACGCCGGGGCGCAGTACGTGCACTCGTTTAAATGGAAGGCGAAGCAACTCGTTCTCCGTCATGCCGCGCACCCGAGCCCACATCGTTGAACTTTGCTCGGTGCTGTCGGCACCTGCGCCCGAAATGTAAATGAACGTCGCTTCGGGGTTGAGCGTGCAAAGCCGCTTCGCAACGGCCAGCGTCAAGCGCAGAGTCATGTTCGTATATTGCTCCTCCGTCAAACCAGCCGCCGAGACGCCAAGGCAAAAAAAGCATGCATCAACATCACGCAAGTCATCGTCGCTCAAGGTGTGCGGGGCTGTTGCGAAGTCTGGGCTAATCACCTGTTCAAGTTTGGCATGCTGAACGTCCAGACGTGTTCGGCTGATCGAACGAACAGACTCGACATCCTGCGCGACTAAACATTCGCGCAGGACGCCGCTCCCGACCATGCCGGATGCACCAAATATCAATATTTTCACTCGCCTTACTCCGACGGCCACTCGGGTGATACCGAGTCAAAATCGGCAGCGAGGGTGACCGGTTTCCAACGCTGCATCGTCTCGCTGCGCACCTTTTCCTCGGCTTCGACAGCTTGATAGGCGTCCGAGCCGAGCAGCAGCCGCGCGGGCAGTGTGGTACGCGAAGCAAGCGCCACAATCAGTTTCGCAATGCGTTCAGGGTCGCCCACTTCGTGGCCGACGTAGGCGTCGATCAGCGCCTTGAAGTCGGCCATCGACACCTGGTAATCGTTATCAAGCTGCCCCAGCGTTGAGCGAGCTTCGTGCCCCCACTCGGTGCGCATGCCACCGGGCTCCAGCGTGCAGACTTGAATCCCGAAAGGGGCTACTTCCCTGCCTACCACATCGCTGAATCCGCCCACAGCCCACTTGGCCGCCTGATAGGCCGAAAGCCCCGGGCTGCTGATACGACCGCCTGCCGACGAAACCTGAAAAATGTGCCCGCCGCCCTGAGCACGCATCACCGGAATGGCCGCGTGCGTAAGATTCACCACGCCGAAGAGATTGGTCTCGATCTGCGCGCGAAAATCTTCCGCTGGAATGTGCTCAAAAGGCTGAATATGGCCGAAGCCGGCATTGTTGATCAGCACGTCCAGCCGGTCGAAGCGGCTTACCGCTTCGGATACCGCCTCCTTTGCCTGCTGCTCATTCGTGACATCCAGTTCGAACGTGACCAGGCGCTCACCGTATCGCGCCTGCAAATCGGCAAATCGCGTCGTGTCGCGGGCGGTCGCCAGCACCTTGCCGCCGTCCTGCAACGCCGCTTCGAGAATGGAGCGGCCCAAGCCTCGGGACGCACCGGTAATCAACCAGACTTTAGACATGATTTATAACCTTTGATATGCGCCGACATCGGCGCCTTGGTGGAGGAAATGTGGGGCCCTGCTTACTCGGGTGTGAAGCCGGTTTTGCCCTCGAACATTACGGACTCGGCGATGCCCTTTTGTGCCTGAAGAGCGGCGAGACTCCGGGTATACCCGGCTTCCAGCACCGCATAGGCATCCCCGCCGAGAACAGTACGCAGAGGCGGCTCTGACATCTGGCTAACCGTATAGATGGCGTCGGCCATTTTCACCGGGTCACCCGATGCGTATTCCTCGCCGTTTTCCTCGATCCAGCGGCGCAGCTTGCCGACTGCGCTGGCCTTGTAGTCCTCGAGCTCCTGAGTCCAGCGGATGTTGGCCACGAAGCCCGTCTTGATGGAGCCAGGTTCGATGATGATGGTCTTGATGCCGAACTCGGCAACCTCTTGGCTCACCGCTTCGACAAAGCCTTCAAGTCCGAACTTCGCGGCGTGGTACAGCGCGCCTCCCGGGAAGGCAGCACGTCCGCCGACGCTGCTGACATGGATGAACGTGCCGCGTTTCTTTGCGCGCAACGCGCCGAGGAAGGCACGCGTGACACAGATGGGTGCCAGCAAATTCAGTGCGATCTGCTGTTCGATATCGGCCTCGCTCATTTCCTCCACCGCGCCGATAACCGCGCCCCCCGCGTTATTGACGACCACGTCGACATCGGGATGGCGCGCTGCGACGGCCTGAACCTGTTCGCGGTCGGTCAAGTCAACTGACTCCACTTCGAGCAAATCAGGATAAGCCTGCTTCAACTCCTGCATCGCTTCAATACGACGCACCGCCGCAACCACAGGATGCCCTTGGGCCAGCACTTTCTCTGTGAGTGCAAGCCCAAGGCCACCCGACGCACCGGTAATGAACCACTTCTGATCAGACATGATGATAAGCCTCTTACAGTATTGAGCGATCAATCACTCAATTAATGGTTAAATTTTTACGCTGTAATCGCACGCCACAAAACGTGGAATCCCAGTTGCCGGTGGCGTTCAGCCTCTTCTGGGAGCTTTTCGACATGCTCAATCGTTGTGTTGCAAATGTTTTCTATCACTGACGAAATGAAGCTAATTGGGGCGTCAACCAGTACGCCGTCCTGCACCCCATCACGCATCATCTGGGACACGGCCAGAAACGGCTCCATACCCTGTGATCGAGTGTCGTCCAATATCTGCCCCGAAGCCGAAAGCCGCGCGACCACGACGCGCTCGATGGCATTGCTCAATCCCCAGCTGACATAACGCTGGTAGACATACTGCATACGCTGCCTGTAATCGGCCTCGCCCGGAAAATCCGACATCATGGCGCCTGCCAAACTTCGCTTTAAGTGGAGGTACAATTCCTGGAACAACACCTCCTTGCTCTTGAAGTAAGTGAACAGCGTACCCTCGGCTACGCCTGCACGCCGTGCGATGCTTGAAGTGCTGGCCATCACACCTTGCTCAGCAACAGCCTGCATTGCAGATAGCAAAAGGGCGCTACGTTTTTCCGGGCTTAAAGGGCGTGCCATATAGGGTCTTTCACGAAATAGATTGAGTAATCACTCAACCATATTCCCTTTTTTGAGCCAAGACAAGTCTTCGAATGGTGGGAAATTAGGATCGCAAGCCACTACCGAATCCAATATCAAATGCTGAGAGTATTGGTCTCATTGCGGCTGAGAACGTCGCTCAGCCGCGTTATTGCCCAAGTCGTATCAGTCGAACTCCTTAGCACTCTCAAAGAGGATGCACTAATCACAACCCATGCCAGTTAACACTGCGCTGTCACGCCACAGTTGCTGCGCAACATCTTCACGGAGACCGAGTTCGGATGGCTCAGGCCACGTCAGCTTACCTCTGACCAGTGATGCATACAGATGCCCTGTTGGCGGAACAATCCGCCCCAGTGCAAGATCGGCCAGGACTTCTCCAGCTTGCATACGCATGGTCTCTGTGACATCTGAGTTTAATGCCAAGGCTGGTTCCGGCAGCGCCTCCGCAGGCAAATTGCGCCCTAGCCCGGTGCCAGGAATGTAGCCCGGATTATAAGCGATAACCCGCAAACGCCGAGCCTTGGCCTCCGATGAAGCCGCGAAGGCACGAGCCGTCAACAGATTGCACAGCTTCGAGGTGGCGTAGGCGCGAAATCCGGACTCGAACGTCACGCTGCCAAACGCCCCTTTTTCAAGGTCCATATCCGCCAGTTGGTACGCATCGACAAATCGATAGGGGGCTACCGGGCTGAACATTGGGTCATGGGTATTACTGGTGGTCATCACCACAATTGCGTTACGCGCCAGCGACGGCGCAAGGAGACGCAAAAGCAGATAGTGGCCCAAGTGATTGACCGCAAAGGTGGTTTCATAACCATCCACTGACCGAGCGGCAGTAGGAAAGCTGAGCCCTGCATTGAGTACCAGCGCATTGATCTTCGTCGTGCTCAGCGTGTCGAGGACTTGCCTCGCGAATTGCCTGATACTGTCCAGACTCGCCAGTTCCAGTGGCAAGCGGGTTTCTCGCCCGCCAATGATGAGTTGGATGTCGGGGGAAGCGTTCAACTGCTTCGCGGTCGCTTCCCCTAGACCAAAAGTCCCACCTGTCATGATGATCGTATTCATGCTCAAAACACCTCGACCAGTACCACTTCGGTATCGTCGATGGCTTCGATAATGAGCAAAATCTCCTGAGTCAAGGCGATACCGTCCCCCGCTTCGACCCTTTCGCCGTTGACGTTCACCGCGCCGAGCGTCGGCACCAGATAGCCCTGACGAGTGATCAAACATTCATTGCTCAAGCGCTGTCCGGCCTTGAGCGTCGCCCCGAGTACACGTGCATCGGCGCGGATGGGCAAAGCGTTTTCATCGTCGGGCATCCCGCTGGCCAGCACAGCCCATTGACCTGACCGATCAGACTTTGGAAAAGGACGCGATGCCCAAGCAGGACTCCCGCCACTTTCGCGCGGCCGCAACCAGATCTGGAAGAGCCTCAACGGAACGCTCCCCGCGTTGCGCTCTTCATGCCGAACGCCGGCGCCAGCACTCATTACCTGCACGTCACCGGCCTCAGTGCGGCCTTGCCCACCCACACTGTCTCGATGGGTCACCGCGCCTTCCAATACGTAAGTAACGATCTCCATGCTTTCGTGGCCGTGCATCGGGAAACCGGTGCCAGGCGCAATCTCGTCGTCGTTCCAGACAACAAGCGCCCCTAGCGGACGGTGAGCGGGATTGCCGTCGGCAGTTACGTTGAAATGATGCCTGGCCTTGAGCCAGCCATAGTCGCCACCACCGAGGTTGGCCTTGAATCGATGCTCTAACATGTCAGCTCCTGAAAAAGCGGCCGATTGCCGCGTGAAAACAGATAACGGTCACCCCATTCCGGACAGGCTTTCAGGCCGGGTTCGGGCGGGCGCTTGGGTTATTTGAAAACGGGCACAGTGGCTGACTCACTTGGCTTTTGCAGGTACTCACGCAACCGAACGCCAATCTCGGCAATTTTTGCCTCTCCCGCACGCAAGGCTTGCGGGTTGGTATGGACCGAGTAGTTTCCCAGTGCAAGATTGTGGGGATGAGGTGCCGCTGAACCGATCACGAACACCGTATCTTTGTGCATAGCCTTCAGCGTAACTGCGCCGTTACCTGGCTCGAAGATAACCATTTCCCCCGCGTTGACCAGGTCTGGCGCGCAAAGGAACCCTCGACTGACACTCAACCACAATGACTCATGCCCATTGGGTGGAACATAGGTCCAGGATTCCCCAGCTCGTAGCGTGGCCAGTAAGTAGTTCATTCCAGCAGGAGCCCGTACCGGGCTTTTGACACCCTGGTACGTTCCAAGAATCACACGCGCAGGCCCCACTTCAGGCATCACGTTCGACTCCAGGTATTGGCTGTCAACACTCGCGTTTTCCAACGCAGGCGGTAGTGCAACCCAAAGTTGAAAACCTTGAATTCGCTTCGATGTACCTACCGACATCTCCTTCCCGTGCCAGACCCCGCCTCCCGCACGCATCCATTCAACACCACCATAGTCAATCGTCCCCGTGCCCGATTCAGCATCCTCAAAGCGCAAATTACCTTCAGTAATCACGGTGACGGTGGCGATCCCCGAGTGTGGGTGCAATTGCATGCCGTGAATGAATGAACTCTCACCTTCAAACAGATCAAGGAAAACGAAAGGCTTGATCAGGTGGCCCAGATCTGAAGGACTCATCAGTCGGACAATAGGGCCCTGCCCACTACCTGTAGTGCGGTAGCTGATTGCCCGGTGAGTAATGGTGTCGCGTGTAGAGCCAGGGACGATACCGACGCGAGGTTGTTGCCGAATGGTCATGATGATTATTCACAGAAGAGTTGGGAGCCTCGCGGCACGATGCTTGAAATAATAGAGCCAGGTCGATTGCTTGATTAGTCGATTCAATTGGAATGCACTCGTCCACCAACGACAGGAATAACCCTCCATGCTCGACCTCAATGACATCGCCATGTTTGTGCAGGTGGTATGCAGTAGGCAGCGCGCATTCCAGTTTCGACATTCACGTCACTGGTGAGGCCATCGTCGGTGGGCTTGGCAATGAACACACAATGCCGCAATCGAGCGCACGCAGAGTTCGAATAAATCCATGATGAAAAAAACCTCAGGGATTGTATGAAACCAGGAAACGTGATCGACGATGACGTTAGAAAATGCATGAAGGGATTGCGAGTGGGGTTTGGGCGGTTAGATCTCAGATCTTGTTGTGAAGCGAACCCTAAACGTACTTGTTTTGAAGGCTTATGTTTGATCGGTGCAATTCCGGAACACTCAATTTAATGCCTATTGAAAGAGTGATTTCGCTGAGTCCAAGGTTACTATTATGCAGCCGATCTCGAGTTATTATGAGCGCCAACTGAAAATATAGAGTAATAGATCACCTCCTCCCGATTTCGCCCACACCCTATTTTTAGTAAACTAATAATTAGCTATACCAAACAGCTATGAGGTGAAGACGCAATTTCACCTTCGCGGTTCATGCCGATAAGCATGACGATGGTGATCAAGCTACCGGTGTGGCGCGGTAGCCCTAGGCAGGTTCAGAAGGCGATCCAGTTGATCAGTAGAGAGCCGGACACCAGACAGCACAGTTCTGGCAAGGCCTCCCATTCAGCATGCCAAAGGCCAGTGATTGGGGCTGTGTCAAACTTCGCAGCCCCTCTCGATCACTTCACCGGTGATCTCGTGGCCCAACACCAGACCAGTCTTGGCGGTGGTGCGAACCACAGATATTGGACGATGGAGCCGTTCAAGTCACTCCTCGAAAATCGCTACGGCACGTACGAAACCGGCGGACGCATGCTTAATCTTGTAGGGAAAACACGAAACCAGGAAGCCGCTAGCCGGCAGGCTTTCCAGATTAGCGAGCTTCTCCATCTGCCCATAACCGATGTCCCGACCCGCCTTATGACCTTCCCAGATGATCGACGCATCACCCGTTTCAGCAAAGCGCTCGCGGGTGTATTTGAAGGGTGCATCCCAGCTCCAGGCGTCAGTGCCAACCACGCGCACACCACGTTCCAGCAGATACAAGGTGGCCTCACGTCCCATACCAACCCCCGCATCCAGATAGCCGGGTTCACCAAACAGCGCACCGGCGCGGGTGTTGACCAGCACAATATCCAGCGGTTTTAACGCATATCCAATGCGCGTCAGTTCGGCCTCCACTTGCGCAGCAGTCACCACATGTCCGTCGGGCAAATGGCGGAAGTCCAGCTTCACCCCAGGTTGCAGGCACCAGTCCAGGGGCAGCTCGTCGATACCATACGCCGGTTTACCGCCATCAGTCGTCGAGGCGTAGTGCCAGGGCGCGTCCATGTGGGTGCCGCTGTGGGTGGTCATTTGTAGGCGTTCGGCGGCCCATGATTCGTCGCCCGCAAGCTGGGACTTTTCCAGACCGGGAAACATCGCGGCCATCTCAGGCCACCCTTCCTGGTGGTTGCTGTACTCGATTTTCGGTAACAGCGTCGGCGGATCGGTGTACGGGTTGTTTTCCAGGGTGACGGATAGGTCCACCAGGCGACGTTTAATCAGACTCATGTGCAAAGACTCCGGCAGGATTAACAGCCCCACGCCCGCGACGAACGCGGGCCTGGAGATTCAAGGCATTGCGAACCAACGCCAGGGCAGAACCGTCGTGACGAAAGCCCAAAGCGCGGGCCCGGGGGGTTTTCATCGGAGGGAAGCAGCCGAACAGCGCCTCCAGCCCGGCATCGGGAGCGAAACTGATCAACTCGCGACGTTCCTCGCCGTAGAGGGAGCCCAGGGCATCGATGACCTGGGCGATAGACAAACGCAGCAACGGCAGTTGCCAGACCCGCTGTGCGTCGAGCAGCGTGTCCTGCAACTCGGCCGCTTGCAGCAGGTTGTCGACGCAGCAGCGCGCTGACATCCACCAGGCACTGGCGTGCTCTGAGACCGGGCAGCAGTAAGCCTCATCGTTGGCATAGGCATGCAGCAGATCGCTCATGAAGGCCGAGCGCAAACCGTTGGACTGCCGTGGCCGGGCGACGATGCCGGGCAAGCGCACCGCGCGACCATCGACTTCACCACGCCGGGACAGGTCGCTGAGTACGGTTTCCACCATCAGTTTGTGCGAGCCGTAGGACAATTCCGGGCGTGCCACCGCCGCCTCGTCCATTCGCGCTGGCAGGCCGACGCCGTACACCGCCACGCTGCTGGCGTACACCAGCACCGGTGCGCCGGGGAGTTCACGCAATTGATCGAGCAAGGCCAGGCTGGCCAACAAATTGACTTCATAGCCGAGGGTGTAGCTCTGCTCGGCGGCACCGCCTGGAATGCTCACCAGATGGAACACCACGTCGATGCCATCCGCCAACACCCGGCGCAACAAAGCCGTATCGGTGACGCTGCCGTAGTGACAACGCACGCGGCTGTCTATCGGCAGGTCGTTCAGTTCTATGTCCAACAGGATCAGCGCACTGATCGCTTGCCCTCGCAGCACGCCCAGCGCCAACAAACGCTGCACCAGCAAACGGCCGACGAAACCGTTGGCGCCTGTAACCATCACGCGCATGGCGAATCTCCCGGAGTCGGGGCCGCAACCACACGTTGGTCAATGCCGCCGAAAATCGACTGACCGTCGCTGTCCAGCACGTCCATACGCACCCGGTCACCGAAGTGCATAAACCCGGTGCGCGGCTCGCCATGTTCGACCATTTCGATGGCGCGGCGCTCGGAGATGCAGGCGGACCCAACGCCGCGCTCTTTGTTAGAAACAGTGCCTGAGCCAATCACCGTACCTGCGCACAGGCGGCGGGTCAGCGCGGCATGAGCAATCAGTTGGTGAAAGCCAAAGTGCATCTGCCCGCCATGGGGATTGCCAAACCATTCACCGTTCCATTCGACATGCAGCGGCAGGTGCACTCGCCCGTCGCGCCAGGCATCGCCCAACTCGTCAGGCGTCACGGCCACCGCGGCAAAACTCGACGAAGGTTTGGCCTGCAGGAAGCCGAAGCCGGTCTTCATTTCCCTGGGTGCCAGCGCCCGCAGGCTGACGTCGTTGAGTTGCAGGATCAACTTGATATGGCCAGTGGCGGACTCTGCAGGACAGCCCATCGGCACTTCGTCCAGCAGCACCGCGAACTCGCCTTCGAAGTCGATACCATAACGCTCGCTGGGCGATGGAATGTCATCCCTCGAGCCGAGAAAGTCATCGCCAGCGCCCTGATACATCAACGGAATACGCTCGACGCCTTCGATGGGATCTAGGTTGAACGCCTTCTGCATCAGCTCACCGTGACTGAGGAAAGCCGAACCGTCCAACCATTGGTAAACACGTGGCAACGGTGCCGCGACACACGTCGGATCGAAGGCGAATGCGCCAGCCGCTCGGCCTTCGTTGAGTTCCCGATAAAGCGCCTGCAAACGGGGTTCGACCTGATCCCAGTTCTCTATGGCCGCTTGCAGCGTGGCAGCGATATGCCCGACGTCCAGCGCCTGACGCAAGTTGCGCGAGACCAACAGTAGACGGCCGTCGCGGCTGCCGTTTTTCAGGGTGGCCAGTTTCATGGGTGGGCTCCTTGGAATGCTTGCAGTTCGGCGGAAAAACGGCCATCGAGTAGGATGAAGACCATCCGCGCCGTCTGTTCAGTACGGTTGCTCTAGGCGTGATTGGTGCCGCGTTGCACCACCACGTCGCCGCGCTTGAGGTGGACTTCTTCCTGGTCCAACACCAACCACACTTCGCCTTCGGTGACGATGCCGTAGTCAAGGGTTTCGGTGCGGTGCATCAGCTTGTGCCGGGGATTGGCGCGAGCGGTACCGGCATGCGCCTCGCCGATTTCGGCGAAAGCCGCTGCCGCGTCCTCGGCACTGACCTGGTTTTGCACACTGTCCGGCGGGATATCCACCACCCGGATCAGACTGCCGTTGTCCGAGGGACTTAGTTGCAAGGACTTGTCAGTCGGGTCATCGGCATTGTCCAGCAACGCCGGGCTGGCGATGCTATTCCAGACTTCGTAGAACACCGTGTCGGGCACGGCCTTGAGTGGAAAGTTGTTGGGAGTAGGACCGCAGAAAGCTACACAGGCTTGACCTTGATCGTCGTGCCCGGTGACCACGCGTTTGAAACTTGGAAGTGACTGCATGTTCGACTCCTTGATCAATTGCCGTCGCCGATGGTGGTACCACCGTCGACGATCAGATTTTGTCCGGTGATAAAGGCCCCACCCGGAGCCGCTAGCAGCAAGGCCAGCGCGGCCACCTCCTCAGGCGTGCCGACGCGGCGTAACGGGGTAAGTGCGAGACGCCGTTGCATGACCTCGGGGTTATCGGTGAGCGGGCGGGCGAATTCGGTGTGGATTACGCCGGGGCTGATGGCGTTTACCCGAATATTCGACGACCCCCACTCCACCGCCAGATTGCGCGCCAGTTGTGCCAGCGCAGCCTTGGACAGCCCGTACAAACCCAGCCCCTTGTTGCCGCGCACGCCAGCAATACTGGCCATGAACACGACACTGCCGCCGCCCTGTCTGGCGATTGCCGGGAGCAAGGCGTTGGTCAGCCACACCGCGCTGTTCAAATTGACTGTCATGGTCAACGCCCAGTCGGCGTCGCTGGCGCTGGCTAACGGGCCCAGGTGCGGCGCTATACCTGCATTGCACACCAGTGCGTCGATACAACCGAAGTGCGCCAAGACCATATCGGCCAGTCCTTTTACCTCGCTTTGGCGACTCAGGTCAGCGGGCGCGGCGAAAGCCTCGTAGCCCTCCTCGTTCAATTCGGCGGCTACCTTTCGGCAATCCTCGTCACACTCACTGCTGATCGCCAGCCGCGCTCCGGCACGGCCGTATTCCCGGGCGATGGCCAGACCTATGCCACGAGTGGCGCCGGTGATCAGAGCGACTTTTTGGCTCAGAGAAAACAATTCGCTCATACGCTATCCACCTGACGCAGACGCTCGACAATACGTCGAGCACGGTTCGGCGCAGCATCCACGTGTATGTCCACCATCGGCCGCTCACCGAAACGCTGCTGGTTCGCGAACTGAGCTTCGATGATCAGTTTGTCTTCATCGAAGGTCTGACGGGTTTGTTCGATAACGTTGCGCGTGGTCGCTTCGGGGTCGGAGATCGGGTTGGTGGCCATGGTCCAGAAGTAGTGGCAGGTGGTGTCGGTTTCCGGGGTGATGCCATGGAAACCGCGCATGTGAAAGCCACCCCGCTGTGGATCGTCAACCGGTTGGCTGCCAGCGTCGACGGCACCGGTCAAGATCTTCAGGTGCGACAGGTTGAATTCGATTTCCTGCCAGCGGTCGATCCGTGCCTTGAACGGATAAGCCGCGCTATAGGTGGGTGGCGGCTCCGAGTCGAACATGTAGCGCACCACCCTGACCGAAGCCTCGTCGCCACTGACCTGCATCTGCGCATTCATGTGTATCGAGGCATTGCCACCGATGGTGTGCAGGTGCACGTAGCCCAGATGACTTAGGTCCAGCAGGTTGTCGTGAATCAACTGCCACGGGGCGTTGTAGTGATACACATCGCCTGCGAAACGATAGTCCCCGGAGCAGTGAATCGGATAGGCCGGCGGCTCTGAAAGCGGGGCCAACAGCTCGTCGCGGCCGAACCAGATCCAGAGGATCTGGTCGCGCTCTTGCGCGATGAACGAACGCACTTTGGCTTTACTTGGAACCTTGGCCTGCCCCGGAATTTCCAGGCACTGGCCATCGCTGCCGAAAAGCAGACCGTGGTAACCGCAGCGTAAACCTTCGCCTTCCAGCGTCCCCAGCGACAGGGGCAATGCCCGGTGGCAGCAGCGATCTTCGAGTGCCGCCACTTCACCGCTGGCCGTGCGAAACAGCACCAATGGCTGGTTCAGCAGGGTTCGTGCCAGCGGCTTGTCAGTCAGCTCCCAAGCGAATCCGCCGACGTACCATTGATCCACCGGGAAGCTGTCGGGTGGGGATTGCGAAGAAAGGCTCTGGTTCATGGTTCTACCTCAAAGGTCCAGTACCAGCCGGGCGCTTTTCGAGCGCGAGCAGCACGGGGTAAATTGGTCATTGCGAGCGTGTTCGGCGTCGGTCATGAACATATCGCGGTGGTCTGGCTCGCCGTCCAGCACACGGGTCAGGCAGGTGCCACAGATACCCTGTTCACAGGACAGTGGAATCTCGATACCCGCCTGTGCCAACGCCTCGGCCACGCTGCGATCGGCCGGCACGCGGATGCACTGGCCATTGCTCGCCAGTTGCACCTCAAAACTGTCCGAGTCCTGAGTGGCAGCAGGTGCCGCCGAGAAGTATTCGCGGTGCAATTGCGCCTCGGCCCAGCCCTGCGTGCGAGCAGTGCTCAGCACAAAGTCCATGAACCCGGTCGGACCACAGACATACAGGTGCCTGTCATGAGCAGGACCGTCCAACACTCGAGGCGCGTCGAGACGTTGCGACGCCTCGCCGTTGTCGAAATGAAACTGCACGCGGTCGGCGAAATCCGACCCGCGAATACGCTCGATAAACGCTGTGCGTTCCTCCGAGCGCCCGCAGTAATGCAGCTCGAAATCTGCGCCAGCCAGGGCCAGGCGCTCGGCCATGCACAGGATCGGGGTGATACCGATACCCCCGGCAAACAGCACGCTGTAGGCAGCCCCATGTTCCAGAGGGAACAGGTTGCGCGGCTCACCGATACGTAAGCGACTACCTTCGTGCACCTGTTCGTGCATGGCCTGCGAACCACCGCGCGTTGCCGGATCGAGCAGCACACCGATCAGGTAGCGATGGCGTTCTTGCGGGTGGTTACACAACGAATACTGGCGCACCAAGCCGTTGGGCAGATGCACGTCGATGTGAGAACCGGCACTGAATGGCGGCAGCGGTTGCTCATCGATCGCTGCCAGTTCGAAGCTGCAAATGCCTTCGGCTTCGTTGTGTTTACGGGTTACCAGAACGTCGATCACGACTTACCCCTTGACCTGTTGCTCGGCGGCAATCAACCGGTCGAGCACACGCCGGGCACGGATCGCCCCGGCATCGCCCACGAGCAGTACCGGTTTGAGCGACCAGAAATCAGCGTCGCCCATCATCTGTTGTTGCGCTTCGAGCATCGGCAGGTCTTCCTCGGTAAACGGCACGTTGATCGCCGACGCCTGCTCCTCTGCCAATTGCTCGGCAAACGGTCCCATGGCTTTCGGGAAACACATGGCAAACCAGTAGTGGGTGGTGGTGTGGGTTTCCGGGGTAAACAGATGGGGGATCGGAAAGTCCGTCCCTTCAGCACGCGGCCGGCCGGTGGGCACCGCACCGGCATGCAGCAACATGCTGGCGGGGGCATCCCAACGCACATCGATCCAGCGATCGACCGGCGTTGCATGGGGGATGTTCATTGCGTGATAGAGGAAGTCCGGCATGATTTCGCCCACTGTCTGGCGGTTGGACCACACTTGATTGCCCTCTTCATTGACGCTGGTCAGCGCGCTTTTTACGCCTTCACCGCCCAGGGTTACGGGGTGCAGAAATTCCACATGGCTCAAGTCCATGATGTTGTCGGTTTCCAGCACGTAGTTGGCCTTGGCGTGCAGGTAACGCTTGCCGACATAGGCGTGCTCGGGGTCCATGCAACTGAACTCAGGGATCAGCGCGGCGTCGGCCCGTTCGGCCTCGCCCATCCAGATCCACAGCAGACTGTATCGCTCCACTAGTGGATAGGTTTTGACCTTGGCCGCTTTGGGAATCGCGCCATCGCCATGGGGGTTGTGCACGCATTGGCCGCTGCCGGCGAACATCAGCCCGTGGTAGGCGCATTGCACCGCGTCGCCTTTGAGCACGCCCATGTGCAAGGGGGCAAATCGGTGCGGGCACCGATTGCCAATCGCCTGGGCCACGCCAGCACTGTCGCGGAACAGCAGCACCGATTCGTTGAGCAGGGTGCGCTGGAACAAGGCACCGGTTTCGACTTCGTTGTTCCAGGCTGCCGGGTACCAGCAGTTACGTAGAAAGCTCATCAGGTTTTTCCTTTTTCTTATTTGAAGTCAGACACTCGCCACACTGCGCGCCAAGGACTTGCGTCGCCCCAGCAACACGCACCCGAGTGCCACCAGCAGCAACCCGACACCGACCACCGCCAACGCACGGCGCAGGCTTGAGCCATTGACCATGAGCAGCACCACCAGTAATGGACTGAGGAATTCGCCGCCAAAAAAGCAGGCCATGAACCCTCCGGTGGCACGGCCGCGCAGTTCGAAACCCACCAGGGACAGGGTCCAACGCAACAACGTGGGGATCATCAGGCCGCAGCCAATCCCGGCCACTGTCACGGCGACACCCATTAGGGCGTGGCTTTGCGCCTGGCTCATCAACAGCACCGCAACGCCCGCAAGGGAGAACGAGCAGAGCAATAAAACGGGAGGAGAGCGTCGGGCGAACCAGCGAAAGCTTAGGGCGCCAATCAGAACACCCAGCTGATTCAGGCCCATGGTCACGCCGATCTGCGCGGGCGAATCGACGCCGATCAGGTTTAGCAAGTACCCGGCCTGCACCGGCACCACGAACAGCGCCAACCCGGCACACAACACCAAGGGGTAGATCAGCGCCAATTGCGCCCAAGGCAGATGGTGCATCTGTGGGACTTCAGTGACGGCAGCTTGCTCACGATGAGGTTCCCAGGTCAGCCAATAGAAAAGCGGCAAAAACACGATGCCTGCCGTGTAGAGTACGAACGGCGCACGCCAGCCGAACTCGCCCATGGCCCCGCCTGCGACGATGAACACCGTGGCCGAGAATGAGGTGACTACGGTTTGCAGGGCCAGCAGCTTGTCCCGGCGCTCGGCGTGGAAGTAATCGCCGATCAGGGTGGTGCAGCCGATCATCACCACGGCTTCGGCCAGGCCGATCCCCGCACGGCTGAAGAGGATCATCGGCAGCGAATCCAGCCATAACGGCATCGTGCCGAAAAAGGTGTAGACCACCATCGCCCCCAGCAGGAGCCGTTTGCGACCGTAGCGGTCGATCAGCATCCCGGCAACACCACCCAGTAGGCCGACCAGCAGCGCTGGCAGGGTCAGGGCCACCGGCACCAGTTCGGCGGCATGCGGGACGTCAGCAAAATGCGCCTGCATCGCAGGCAGGAC
The DNA here is from genome assembly GCF_026224925.1 of Pseudomonas sp. Classification (GTDB taxonomy): domain Bacteria; phylum Pseudomonadota; class Gammaproteobacteria; order Pseudomonadales; family Pseudomonadaceae; genus Aquipseudomonas. The sequence continues at coordinate 22,628 of NZ_JAMFRV010000564.1, forward strand.
CGGGGCCAGCAACACCGCGCCGAGTACCGGCAAGCAACTGGCAATCAGCAACAGCCAGGCTTGAACCTGACCAGGCGTGCGTCCCGACACGGTGCTCATCGCGCACCTTCCTTGAACGCCAGCGCCGCGCGGGTACGTGGCTCGTCGACTTTTAACCGGGCGAGGCTGACCGAGGGTTGCGGTATCACTTGAGCGAACCGACGACCTTCACGTGCTAGCTTTCGCTCGCTGCGTGGCAGCAGAAAGTACGCCAACGCCGGCAGCAGCATCAGGGCGCCGACCATGTTCCAGACGAACATAAACGCCAGCAGGATGCCCATATCGGCCTGGAACTTGATCGGCGAAAAGACCCAGGTGCCGACGCCAATGGCCAGAGTCACTCCGGTCAACATCACCACCTTGCCGGTAAACAGAAGCGCGCTGTAATACGCCTCGGACAAGGTCGCGCCTTCACGCAAACGCGCCAGCACGATGCTCATCACGTACAGCGCGTAATCGACGCCGATGCCCACGCCAAGGGCAATGACCGGCAAGGTGGCGACTTTCACGCCAATACCCAGCGCGACCATCAGCGCCTCGCACAGGATCGAGGTCAATACCAGCGGCAACACCGCACAAAGCACAGCGCGCCAGGAACGGAAGGTCACCAGGCACAGCACAATCACCGCGCCATACACCCACCAAAGCATTTCATGGCTGGCCTTCTTGACCACGATATTGGTTGCCGCCTCGATTCCGGCGTTACCGGCGGCCAGCAGGAATTGCGCTTTGTCGCTGTTGTTGTCCTTGGCAAAACCTTCTACGGAGTCCACCACACGGCTTAGGGTGTCGGCCTTGTGATCGGAAAGGAAGGTGTACAACGTCAGCAGGCTGCAATCTTCGTTGTACAGACCACGTGGTGCGCCAGCGGTGATCATGTTCAGCGTCGCCTGGTTGTTCAGCAGCTCATACCATTTCGAGCTGCCTTCGCTCAGCCCCACCAGCACCCGACGATTGAGCAGTGCCAGCGAGTTGGTCGAATCGACGCCTTGCAGGCCGCGCAGTTGCCAGTCCAGGTTGTCGACTCGGCGCAGGGTGTCGTAATCCGAGCACGCACCCGCCGGGGTCTTGACCATTACGGCGAAGACATCGCTGCTGGCGCCGTAGTGCCCGGCCATAAAGGCGTTGTCGCGGTTGTAGCGTGAGTCGGCACGCAGCTCGGGCGCACCCGGATCGAGATCGCCGACCTTGAGTTGCAGGCTGACCAGATAACCGCCACCGGCCAGAATCGCCGCCACCACCACGCCCATGGTGGCCCATTTGCGCTGGGTGAACAGGTCGAGAAAGCGCCACATAGCGTGCTTGGCGCCACCGGCTTCGGCCAGTTGTTCGCTCTTGAGGCTGCGCAACGCAGCGCGTTGGCTGACACCCAGGTAAGACAGCAGAATCGGCAGCAGGATCAGGTTGGTGAAAATCAACACCGCGACGCCAATGCTTGCGATCACCGCCAAGTCCTGAATGACCTGGATCTTGATGATCATCAACACCGCAAAACCCACCGCGTCGCACAACAGCGCAGTCAGCCCAGCGAGGAACAAGCGGCGAAAGGTATAGCGCGCGGCGATCTGCTTATGCACGCCGCGACCAATGTCCTGCATGATCCCGTTCATTTTCTGCGCGCCGTGGCTCATGCCGATGGCGAACACCAGGAATGGCACCAGTACCGAATACGGGTCTAGCTGATAACCCAGAATAGGCAACAGGCCCAACTGCCAGACCACCGCCACCAGCGAGCAACTGACCACCAGCGCCGTGCTGCGCACGCAACGGGTGTACCAGTAGAGCACTGCTGCGGTGATGACCAAGGCGGCGCCGAAGAACATCAGGATCTGCTTGAGGCCATCGATCAGATCGCCAACCACCTTGGCAAAACCGGTAATGTGAACGCCGACGGTATCGCTCTGGTACTGCTGGCGCAGGCTTTCCAGTTCTTGCGACAGGCGCGTGTAGTCCAGCGGTTGGCCGTCTGGCGTGGTCGCCAGCAGCGGCACGTAAATAATGCTTGAGCGTTGGTCGAAGGCCACCAGTTGCCCAATTTCGTTGGAGCGCTCGACGTTACGCTTCAGGGCGTCCAGGCTTTGCTGGTCGCCCTTGTAGCCATCGGGAATCACCGGCCCGCCTTCAAGCCCCTCCTCGGTCACGCCGACCCAGCGCGTGGCCGGCGTCCACAACGATTTCATGAACGCGCGATCCACCCCCGGCAGCAGGTACACCTGATCATTGAGCTTCTGCAGTTGCTCCAGGTAATGCGCGTCGTAGATTGAACCGGTCTTGTTCTCTACTGCGATGCGTACGGCGTTGCCCAACCCGGACAGCTCTTTGCGATGGCTCAGGTAGTTGAGGATGTAGGGATGATCGGTTGGAATCATCTTTTCGAAGCTGGCGTTGAGCTGCAACCGTGTGGCTTGCCAGCCAAATAGCAACGTCAGGCCCAGACACAGCACCAGCACGATCCACCGATGATTGAACAGCGCTCGCTCCAATAACGATCCAGACCGATGATCGAAGTGGGCCAGATCGCGAATAACCGTCTGAGATGAAGTGGAACTCGGGACTTTCATGCGCTTACTCCGCTACCGCGTTTGCTGAACTGCTAGGTGAAGAAAACAGGCTCGGCATCGACAACCGCGAGACCCCGCCGAAACCGACACCGACCAGACTGCCGTCTGCGGCACCAACGACCGCCGTCAGCGGTGCACCCGCGGGTGCAGTCAGGGGGTGCAGCAGCGTGTCGCTATCGATGTCTTGCAGCAGACCGCCAGCCTGATTGACCCAGATGAACCGGTTGCCAACACGCGCCACCGAGCCAAGTGAAACCGGCATCGGGTTAGCCAGCGCTTCAAACGTCGCGCCCTGATCATGGGAACGAAACAGCTTGCCGCGCAGGCCACCAACCAACAGCGCGTCGTCAGCCTGCAGCGCCAAGGTGAAATAGCTGCCCTCATAAGGGCTGTCGAGACGCTCGAAGTGCGCCCCGCCGTCCTGCGAACGCAGCAACAAGCCCTGCTCGCCGGCCAGGTACAGCGCGTTGCTGGACTGGGTCACCGCGTACAGGTGCAATCCTTTGTCGTTCGGGATGTGCCCCATCCACGACTGCCAGCTCTGGCCGCCGTCTGCGGTGTGCATCGCCAGACCGTAGGCACCCACTACGGTGCCGTTCCGGGCGTCTGAGAAGTTCAAGGCCAGAAAGGGTTTGTCCGGGCCATCGGTGACCAAATGCTGGGCGCTGTCGAGGCGATGTTGTAGTGCCGGGTCATCTGCCGACGCCTTGGCCGCAGCCTGTGCGTCGTTCAATTCCAGCGCGGCAACGCGGCGACCGTCGAGCTGCAACGACCAGCTCTCCCCGCCATCGGCGCTGTGCAGCACCACTCCAGAGTGGCCGGTGATCCAGCCTTGTTTGGCGTCGATGAACTGCACTGCGGTCAGGGTCGAACTGACCGGCACCTGGACCTGACGCCAGCTCACGCCGTTGTCATCCGACAGCAGCACCACACCCCGCTCGCCCACCGCCACCAGACGCGTGCCGGCCCGGTTCACCCCCAGCAGCACTGCATGACTGGCCTGGCTTGAGATCACGCTCGGTTGTGCCAGCACATCCGGAAAACCAGCGGCCTGTGTCGATAACTGCGCAGCTAGCATCAGCAGCGCCAGTGGCAGGCTCTTATAGATAAAACGACGGGCCATCACGCCTCTCCTCAACGGTGGGCGCCCAGTGCACCGGGCGCCCGATACGGGTTCAGCGAACGCCTTCACCCGCCATGGCATCGCCGGTGAATACCGAGTCTTTGTAGGTCGGCACGATCCGGTACTGCTCCTTCTTGCCGGCAAAAATGTCACCGGTAAACCAAGCCCCAGAGACCAAGTCGTAGAAGCCGTTGGTCACGGTGACAACACCTGGCAAATCCGGCAGTACTACCGGAGTGGTCCACAGCACTTTGGCCAGCTGGCCTTGGGCGTCATAACGCTCGCCGAGTACGGCGGCCCAGGTGTCTTCGTCGAGGTAGTAGGTGCTCTTGGGCATCACATGACGCTTGCCGGGCGCCAGGGTCGCTTCAACCACCCAGACCCGGTGCAGCTCCCAACGGATAGAGGCTGGGTTCAGGTGATGCGCGCCCAACAGATCGGTAGGGTTGGCGGCGGTAAAAACCTTGTTCGAGTTATAGGGGATGTACATCTCTTTCTTGCCCACCAACTTCCAGTCAAAACGGTCTATGCGGCCGGTGAACACATACAGTTCGTCGAAGCTCATAACCCCGGCAGTGGCCGGTGTGGGGGTGTCGCAGCAGCCGTTTGGCAGGCGACGTACGCGGCGCTGGCCTGGCAGATAGGTCCAAACGGCGGTCCTGTCGGAGTCAACGTTTTCACGCCCGGTGATCGCCTCACCCGCACGCAAAGGGGGTCCGTCGTTGATCATCCGGATGCTCCAGTAAACCCCATCCTTTCCTTGACCGTCAGACAGGTACCAGGGCATCTGGTAGTCGGCCCGCGAGTCGTTGGTCAATACCGGTTTGCCGTCGGACGTCACCAGGTACTGAGTGAAATCGGTGTGCCAGGACGCTGCACGCCAGCGGGTCAAATGGTTCCAGATCGCTTCGGCACCGTTCTGCGGAATCGGGAATGGAATCCCGCCCTGGGCGTTCTGCGGTTCCGCGCCGGTAGCGTTC
>NZ_JAMFRV010000565.1 GCF_026224925.1 Pseudomonas sp.
GATCCTGCTCATAATAAAGACTCTCAGCCAGTTCACGCTCCTGCTTGGGCGTCAGCAATGGAATGCTGTTGACCGTGTGCACATAGGCCTCAAGGTTTGCGCCTGGGACTAAAGCATAAACAGGTTGCAAAGAAGTGGTCATACGAAAAAAACCTCCGACTCACATGACTCGTGCAGTTCAGCACTGCGAAATTGACCGAGGAACCGCTGAACAAGTTCCCGAAACCGCTGAAAGTGTCAATATATAAATAAAAGTTTAACGCGGCGCCAGCTCTCTCAAATGGCGTGCGACCGCAATCCAAGCACCGATATACCCTAACAACACGGCTCCAAGCAAGAGCGATAGACCATCGGCAGAAGGTACGCCGGCCAGCGAGAAGTCACTTCCGTATAACCCCGCGAGGCCAATTACAGCACCATTTAACCAATTCAACCCATAAGCAAGTACGCCCCAGGCGAGAAAACCGGCCCCCAGGCCATACAGGGCGCCCATATACAAAAACGGTCTACGTACATAACTGTCTGTACCGCCGACTAGCTTGATCACTTCGATCTCGGTCCGACGATTTTCGATGTGCAGACGAATTGTGTTACCAATTACCAAAAGCAGCGCAGCCACCAACAGCACGGTCAGACCGAAAACAAACCGGTCGCCCAGCTTGAGAATCGCCGCCAACCGTTCAACCCACACCAGATCGAGTTGAGCCTGCTGCACCTTAGGCAGCTCCGCCAGTCGACCGCGTAACGCTTCAAGCGCTGGCTTGTCGACTTCCAGCGGGGTGACCAACACCACACCGGGTAGCGGGTTTTGCGGCAACTCCTTCAGCGCCTCGCCGAGCCCCGATTGTTGCTGGAACTCGACCAGGGCCTGATCGCTGCTGATGTACTCGGCATCCGCCACACCGGGCATGCCTTTGATCTGTTCACGCAACTGATCGCCATCGCTGGCGTTTGCATCCAGGTTCAAATACAGAGAAATCTGCGCCGCACGCTGCCAGGAGCCGCCCAACCGCTCGACATTGCTTAGCAATAAAGACAGGCCCATGGGCAGGCTCAAGGCGATGGCCATAACCAGGCAGGTAAAAAAACTGCCAATGGGTTGCTTAGCCAGACGTCGCAGGCTGTCGACCACGCTGGAGCGATGGGCTTCCAGCCACGCACTCAGTTGGGCGTTGAAGTCCGGACCGTCGTCTTCATCGCGCTGCTTTTTCTTTTTCTCAGGTGTCGGTTCGGCGGCCTTGGGCGAAACTCGCTCCGAGACTTTAGGGGTGCGTGTGGCACTCATACCGCAGACTCCCCGTCACCGATCAATCGACCGCGTTGCAAGGTCAGCATGCGGTGGCGCATACGCGCAATCAGGGCCAAGTCGTGACTGGCGATCAACACGCTGGTACCCAGACGGTTGATGTCTTCGAACACGCCCATGATTTCTGCGGCCAGCCGTGGGTCAAGGTTACCGGTCGGTTCATCCGCCAGCAGCAAGGCCGGACGGTGGACGATGGCCCGAGCAATACCGACGCGCTGCTGTTGGCCTGTGGATAAATCACCGGGGTACAAATCGGTTTTATCCGAGAGCGCCACGCGCTCCAGGGCCGAATCGACGCGTTTGGTAACCTCTGCTTTTGACAAACCCAGTATTTGCAGCGGCAGCGCAACGTTGTTGAACACTGTGCGATCAGCCAACAATTGGTGGTTCTGGAACACCACGCCTATTTGCCGCCGCAGAAACGGTATTTGTGCGGTGCTGATCTTGCCCAGGTCTTGCCCAGCCAATAGCAGCTTGCCAGTGGTTGGCCGCTCCATTGCCAGCAATAAGCGCAGCAAGGTGCTTTTACCCGCGCCCGAATGGCCTGTAACGAACAGAAACTCGCCGCGACGGACGCGAAAACTCAGTTCATGCAGGCCAACGTGACCATTTGGATAACGCTTTCCGACTTGTTCGAATCGAATCATGTGCGCTCCCGCTCGGCAAAAAGAGCTTGAACAAAGGGTTCGGCTTCAAAAGTGCGTAAATCGTCGATGCCTTCACCGACGCCGATATAACGGATCGGCAAACCGAATTGTTTGGCCAGCGCGAAGATCACGCCGCCCTTGGCGGTTCCGTCGAGCTTAGTCAATGCCAAACCGGTGAGGGTCACGGTCTGGTGGAATTGCTTGGCCTGATTGATTGCGTTTTGACCGGTGCCCGCGTCCAGCACCAGCAGTACTTCGTGCGGCGCGTCGGTGTCCAGCTTGCCCATCACCCGACGCACTTTTTTCAATTCTTCCATCAAGTTGTCTTTGGTGTGCAGACGTCCAGCGGTATCAGCAATCAACACATCGATACCGCGCGCCTTGGCGGCTTGCAGCGCATCAAAGATTACCGAAGCCGAGTCGGCTCCGGTGTGCTGGGCGATGACCGGAATGTTATTGCGCTCACCCCACACCTGCAATTGCTCCACCGCCGCTGCGCGGAAGGTGTCACCGGCCGCCAGCATGACTTTCTTGCCTTCGAGCTGAAGCTTTTTCGCCAGTTTGCCGATGGTTGTGGTTTTGCCGGCGCCGTTGACGCCCACCACCAGGATCACGAAGGGCTTTTGCAGGCCGGTGATGACTAGCGGCTGCTCAACTGGCTTCAGCAGCGCGGTCAGCTCGTCTTGCAACGATTTATAGAGGGCATCGCTGTCGGTCAGCTGCTTACGCGCGACTTTCTGCGTCAGGCTCTGAATGATCACCGACGTGGCTTCTACGCCAACGTCTGCGGTCAGCAAGCGTGTTTCGATTTCTTCGAGCAGGTCATCGTCGATGGCCTTCTTGCCGAGAAACAGGCTGGCCATGCCCTCGCCAAGGCTGGCACTGGTTTTCGACAACCCTTGCTTAAGGCGAGCGAAAAAACCAATTTTGCTGGCCTCGGTTGCTGCAGGCGCGGCGATCGGAGTAGGGACCGGAGCAGGACTAATTGGAACAGGAACAGAAATAGGAGCAGAAGCCGCAGCTGGCACAGGGGCGACAACGACCGGAGGAGCTTCAACGACCAATGTTTCCGTAACGATAACCGGCTCAGGCATAACGACCGGCTCAGCGACCACATTTGGCAGAGGATGATCTGGCAGCGGCTGGACGTTCGAATAACTCTGTAGCGGAATCGGTGGCGTGATATGCGGCTCAAGCTCATCGAGCAGCGCTACGGATTCTTCGGCCACCGGCAGTATCAACCAAGGCTTGGGCGGCGGGCTGACAGGCGGTTGCGCTTCAACAGCGGAGTCGGTGACAGGCTCGATAACGGAATCGGGCACCGGAGCGGGCATCGATTGCGGCGCGAGTGACGGCTCAACGGCAGGCGGAGCCTGGTCAATGACCGGCTCAGGCGCTGCTGAAATCTCGTCGTGTGGCTGCTCGGCAACGGTTTCCTGCGGCTTTTTGCGCAGCCAACCGAACAGGCCTTTCTTCTCTGCAGCCGGAGCTGGGGTCTTCTTGTCGTCGTTGGAACCAAACATGGAGGACGGCTATCTCAAGGTAGCGACGCGCCATAGCGGCGCCTCTAAAAATTCTGTCAATGCGAAACAGACTGCTTTTAGCCCGGCTTGTTCATCCACCGCTATAGATAAGCAGCGAATTGGCTGACCCGGAAACGTCATTTCTGCGGATTTTGTCGATGCCTGACCGGCCACTGAAACATAAGTAACTGCTCTAGCCGTGGTCGGCAGTCAAACGGATCAGTATCCTAGCACCTCCGCGCCCGCCTACGCTAAGTTCAAGCGGGCCGCCTCACAGGTTCAAAAACGAATGAATGCTTTAGCCCGCCGCGCTGCAGGCCTGATGTTCAGCGCAGTTTGTCTGCCTTTCTCCGCACTGGCCGCTGATCCGCAACCTACCCACGAATTCACCTTGGACAATGGCCTTAAAGTCATTGTCCGCGAAGACCACCGCGCGCCCGTGGTGGTTTCTCAGGTCTGGTACAAAGTCGGCTCCAGCTATGAAACCCCAGGCCAGACCGGTTTGTCCCACGCCCTTGAGCACATGATGTTCAAAGGCAGCAAGAACGTCGGCCCAGGCCAGGCATCGCTGATCCTGCGTGATCTCGGCGCTGAAGAAAACGCCTTCACCAGCGACGATTACACCGCGTACTACCAAGTATTGGCCCGTGATCGCCTGGGTGTAGCGTTCGAATTGGAGGCGGACCGGATGGGCAGTCTGCTGC
>NZ_JAMFRV010000058.1 GCF_026224925.1 Pseudomonas sp.
CATGAGAAAGGCCCCGACTGTCAGGCACGGTGCGATGACCAGTACCATGTGCAGCGTGCTATCGACCATCGGCAACAGCCATAGCCGACAGAGCAGGCCCGTGATCGCGCCCGTCATGGAGCCCGCTAGGACATCGACCAGCGCCGCGTTGCCCTGATCGTGACTGGAGAACAGCGACGCGAAAAGCACCGCCGTCATGACCATCATCGGTCCGTCATGCCAACTGCTCAGAAGCCAGATCGCCGTTGTCAGTGACATAGCCAGAAGTGGGCGTGCGGCGGATGTCGCCGCTGCGCGCCAATCATGGTTTACCGTCTTGGCGACCCATTGTCGCCATGGTGAAATGGGGTGCCCGGTCGCTGAGGCCAGGGTTTTCAGTTCCGCGACAAAATGCAGGTAGCGTGCCTGGAGTTCGGGTTGCGACTCTAAGACCATGATCAGCTCGTCGAGTTGACCTTTGGCGGCCTCGATCTCGCCGGGCAGCGGGCTGGCGCGATGATCCTGCAGAACCAGGCCGACTGGATTATTGGCATGGACTTGAGCCATAAGGTCGATCAGCGCGCTCAGGGTTCTGCGGATCCGTTGCGCGTCGCGTCGGCCACGCCCGGAGCCCGCGGCCACCTGATCGCAGAGCGGATCAAGCGCGGCCATCTGGGCAAATATCGACGAGAGGTCCGTGTGGCCTTGACCAGTATCACCCTGGGCTAACGCCTGAATGCACCACAGCAGGCTTTGATTGAGCACCGATTGCAGCCGTTCATCCAATTGGCTGGACGTGTTTGATGGCGGAGTGAAGAGCCAGGAAGTCAGCGTTGAACACAGGATGCCGATCAATGTGCAAACCACCCGGCCCCAGGCCAACTGGGTGTCCAGCACCGGGTCAACCAGACCGAATAGCGCGACGATGGCTGCGGTGTAGCCCGCCAGTACCCATCCATAGTTGCGAAAATGCCGGAACAAATTGCCCAGGCCTGCGCATAACGCGACCCAAGCCGCCAGCCAGACCAGCAACTGCGCTGGAGACGAAAACAGCATCAGCAGCAAACCGCCGCCCACCAGCGCACCGACTGTCGTACCGGCAAACCGGGCAATACAGCGCTCGACGAACAATCCGCGGGTCGGCTGGGCAACCAGCCAGACGGTCATGGCCGACCACCAGGGATGATGGATGCCGCAGAGCTGCGCAATGACTAATGCCAACAGAGCGGCAACCGTTGTATGGGCACTGAAAGACAGGGGAGATGATCGCTGTCGCCGTCGTCGGGTGAAGATAGTGCTATTGATGACTGCCAATGATGTTCTCTGGCTGCGGGTAGGTGAGGGTTACGAGTCGAGCGGCATTAATGCCGCTCAACCCGATATCTCAGGAACAGGGCAACCGAACAGCGGATGTCCTCAGAGATCCGCTATCCAATTGCCATGGAAACCGAGCGGAACATGATGGTCGAGGCGGATGCGGGCCACGGGGATGCCATCGAAGTTCTTTGCATCGAGGATGACCATTTCGCTCGCGTTCCGGCGAGGGTCGTACCATACGGCCAGGATCCAGCCATCGTCTTCGGATACCGGGTCTGGACTGGCCACGAAGATAGGCTCTCCGGGCGTCATGTCGTAGTCGGCCGAGAGGTGCTGGAATGAGGTTTCGCCGGTCTGGTAGTCGTGCTTGGCAAGGCCGTTGAAACCGCGAGATTCGCCACGCGGAGCGTGCACGCAGGCCATGTAGCCGTAGCGATGGGGTTGGCCCATGATGGCTTCATTTGGACGAACGAACTCTGCAGAAAAATCGCCGATACGTTCGTGCTCTACGCTACCTTGCGATGGGTCGAGGGTGATGCGCCAGAGTTCCGGACCGGAAAACGGCGACGGCCCAGGAACCAGTGGGAATGGAAAGAAATCTTCCACATTGAAGGGTTCGCCGCGGTTCACCAGGCTTGTCACCGAAGCGTCGACAATGATCTTGTCGCCGTCATGATAGGCATTGAGGAAGTGCCCGACCATGTAGGAGGCGTTCTTTGCCTCCAGCCACTGGGTCTTGCCCGTAACCCGATGGATCAGCAGCACCTGAGTATCCTTGATTCCACCGTCATCGAAGAACCATGAGCTTTTCCCCTGCGGGATCAGATCAGGGGAGTAGGGGCGCCAGCGAATAGGGCCGAAAAAGAACACGTAGTATTCAGGCGTGAAAATGAAGTCATGAATCCAGGGTGCGAACGGAAGCGTCGCGCTCTGCCGTGAAAGGATGTGGCCCTCCTGGTTGGTGGCGAAACACTCCACTGTTTTGGCTTCATTGTCCAAGGAGTAAAACAGGAACTCGCCCGTCTGAGGATCTTCATGCGGATGAGCTGTAACCATGCCGCCGACCTGACCATTGAAATCGAACTTGCCCGTGGTTTCCAGTGTCCGCGGGTTGATTTCCAGGTAGTAGGAATCGACTTCGTGCATGGTCATTACACGGTTGGCCAAGCGGATGACATTGATGCCGGCAACCGATTTGATCGCCGGAGCACCTACGGGAAGCGCGCCTTGGGGCTTCTCGCTCCTGCCGTAGATACCGTTGTAGAGTGGGCGCCCCGCGGAGCGCTCGGCTTTCAGCCCATCCGTTTCAACCCAGCGGTTGCAGTAGCTGGCGCGGCCGTCGCGCAGGTGGAACGCATGCACCATGCCGTCGCCATCGAACCAGTGAAAACGATCCGGAGCGGCAGGTGCAAATTGCTGATTGGTACCGGTCCGGTACAAGGTTCCGTTCAATGCTGTCGGAATTTTGCCCTCGACGTGCAGTTCACGCACCTCGTACTCATTCAGCAAAGGCTCGAATGGACCCTGGAGGAAGGGGTTGGTATTGCTTAACATGATTATCTCCTGGTGATTTCACTGTTTTCACTGTTTTCACTGTAGGCGTCGGCCGTCATCAACACGCTTGCTGCACGACGGCTAATCTCGGTTTACACGCTTAAAATGTATGCGCGTAACGTAGTTGCACTGCGTAGTCGTTGGCTGCGCGATTCTCGACCTGAGTCTCGTGATAGGTGTTGAGCCAGAACCCGTCGCGGTCATCGATTTTCCAGAACAATCCGGGACCAATCCCCAGTACTTTTTCGCGAGAGTCAGCCAGGCGCTGGCCATTGACCTCGTCATCGGCGAGCTGCTTGAAGTAATACCCGTTGAGGCCTACCGAAATGTGAGGCAGCACTTCATAGGAGGCGGCGAAGTTGATCCATGCCGCTTTCCCTGCCTGGGTATTACGTACCGGCTGCCCTTCGTACGAGTGCACTGAGCTGCTGGCCGGATCGTTATTCTTGAAGTTGTACAGATAATGTAGACGCCAGCTCACCTCCCAGCGGGGTGCTGGCATCCAGGTCGCGGCCCAATAGGGATTGAGCGAGTAGAAATTTGAGCTTTGGTTGAGGTCCTTGTGCGCGTCGTATTTTCCGGTAGGCAGCAACATGTCCAACGCCAGTCGCTGGACGAAAACCGGCCGGCCGTGGGCATCGACGATCGGATCGAATTGCACCAGGGGGCCGGTGGTGATATCGCCCAGTCCGGTGGCGTTGTCCTTGAGTTGAGAACCGTTTTCACCGAAGTTCCCATCGAGTGAAACGATTGGCAGAAGGAGGTCCCAGCCCAGGTGTGCGCCTGCCCCAATAGTATTGGGCGAGTAGTAGCTGAGCTGGGTGATCAGGGTGGTGACATTGATCTTCGGGTTATCGAAGGCGCTGACTTTACTGCCTGAACTATCGAGGATGGCGCTGGCGCTGGAGAACTTCAGATACGTCAGGATCGACAACCCCGGTTGCCCGGCAAAACCATCGTAAAAACTGGTGCCGCCCAGGTTGATTCCGCTCGGCTCGGTAACACTGGGTGGTGGGCCATTGGCCGCGACAGCCTCCAGACCGGGGAGGATGCTGAGGGCTAGCAAGGCAGGGAGGATCTTTTTTGTTGTGCTCATCGGTGTTGGCTCTATTGTTTGAGTTGTGAGCTAAGGGGTATTGCCCCGTGTACCTGGACTGTAAACAACCCGGCATAAACGGGCTTGCGTGTGCGGGTCACAGTTGATTGAGCGTGACAAGACGAGCTCAAATTTTATGGCTGGGAGTGGCAGTCATGGCCGCTCCCATTTGCGCCTGGACACACTTTTGGCAATCGTCTGTGATGGGTGAGTCAAACCAGGCTGGGTTCTGCATTGATCAAGCTGCGGCGCTGACGAAAATGCGCGGCAACCACGCAACTGATCACGATGCCCAGGCAATACACTGCCGCGGCGAACCATCCGACTGCGCGGAAATGACCATCGCCCACCAGCAGCGAGGCGCAGAACGGACCGATACCCTGGCCGATAAAAATGGCGGCATTGCCCAGCCCCGGCAGTCGACCGCTCGGGTCGAGTTCGGCGGCCATGGACAGCAGATAGGGCAGGCTGAAAAACCAGACCATGTGGATCAGGCAGGCAGTAATGGCAAAGGCGGCTGGGCTGGTGCCGTTAACCATTAACAGGGTGGCGACCAAGGCGCCGCCGAAACCGATCAGTTGTGGGATCAAAACCCCTAGGCGTTTGCCCAGCAGGCCGGCCAGACCGGCTCCCACCGCGCCTGCCAGAATGCTTCCCCCCAGGATTGCGCCAATCTGTTCTGGAAGCAGTCCGATGCTTTTACCAATTCTTTCCTGGTAGACCCAGAGTGCCGAATGCCCCATGAACAACAGTGCAAAGAGCAGCAGCAGAAGCATCGCCGTCGCACCGAAAGCGTGTTTGTTATCGGTGGTTTCCTGCAGCGCGACGTCGAGTCGACGAGGGACTCGCCCGGTACCCAGCAGGCTGAAGGCAACTGCCAGAGCCATGGCCAGAAATGCGCCTTTGACGCCAAAGTTTGCCAGGATCAAGGGCAGCGACGTGACGGTCAGGGTGCCCCAGAGCAGGTTGGCGATATTGATCATCGCGAAGGTGGCGTCCTTGTTACTGCGCAGTGTTGCATTGGCGAGTACCACCGCCATGACTGCCCCACCGCTGGCGCCGGCCACCATGCGCACCAGCAGCAGCCCACTCCAGTCGTGCATCTGCGTACTCAGCAGATTTGCCAATACCAGAATGATCAGGGCGACTCGTACGAAAAGGCGTCGGTCCAGACGCGTTACTAGCAGGGCGGATATACCGCTGGCCATGGCCATGGCCATGAGTTCTGTGGCGAAAATTGATCCAATAGCGGGTAGCGGAATGCCCAACTGATCGACCAATGCTCCGCCGAGCACAGGCTGGATCTGCAACGTGCCAAGAGAAACTACCATCATCAGGCAAATCGCCAAGAGGGTGGATTTGCTGTTTATTACATGTATCGCGTTCATGTTCAGGGCCTCTGGGTTTTTAGTCAGGCCGTCAGGCCTGAATGAAAAAACCCTTAATTGTGATTATTGATCCTTGAGCAACGCATTCACGGGCTCGATTACCATGCCGGTAATCAGCCGCTGATCCTGTCAGTTAGCAAATTTATAAGTCATCCAGCGCTTTTACTTGCCTGACAACGTCATCGTTGACCGGGTGCGCCAACCGAGTGTCAGGGTTACCAAAGTTTCTAGGTGTAATCGATGTTGATGCGGGTTTCATTGTCGTTGCGAAAGGTTGCTGCGGAGCTCAGGTCATTTCGGTACATGGAGCACCGTGTCCTCAGAACCAAACCTTTTATGGGGCCTGACTGGATCACATACGCCAGTTCCAAATCACGTGCGGACTCTTTGAGGTCGGTGCCACCCAACTTGGGCAAATTGATATTGCTGCCTTTGAAATACCTAAGCATGCCGGTCAGGCCGGGAGCGCC
>NZ_JAMFRV010000566.1 GCF_026224925.1 Pseudomonas sp.
GGGATAGTCCCGGGCGCCAATGGCTTCGATCAGCCACTTGCCGATACCAGGCCAAGAGAAAATCGTCTCGGTCAGTACTGCACCGGCGAGCAACGTGCCGACTTGCAGGCCGAACACGGTCAATACCGGAATCAGCGCGTTACGCAGGCCGTGAACAAACACCACGCGGGCAGGTGACAGGCCTTTGGCGCGGGCGGTACGCACGTAATCTTCACGCAGGACTTCGAGCATCGACGAGCGGGTCATCCGGGCGATCACCGCCAGCGGGATGGTACCCAGCACGATGGCTGGCAGAATCAGGTGATGCAGCGCATCGAGGAACGAGCCTTCTTGATCGCTGAGCAAGGTGTCGATCAGCATGAAACCGGTTTTGGGCGGGATGTCATATAGCAGGTCGATGCGTCCGGACACGGGAGTCCAGCCTAACGTCACCGAGAAGAACATGATCAGGATCAGCCCCCACCAGAAGATCGGCATTGAGTATCCCGCCAAGGAGATACCCATTACCCCATGGTCGAACAGGGACCCTCGCTTGAGTGCCGCGATCACCCCGGCCAACAGACCCAGGATGCCAGCAAAAATGAGGGCCGCAGTCGCCAGTTCCAGTGTGGCCGGGAACAATGCGGTGAATTCAGTCCACACGCTTTCACGCGTGCGCAGCGATTCGCCAAGGTCACCGTGGGCAAGCTTGCCGACGTAATCAAAATATTGGGCGTAAAGCGGTTTGTTCAGACCAAGGCGTTCCATGGCTTGGGCGTGCATCACCGGGTCAACCCGGCGCTCCCCCATCATCACTTCCACAGGGTCGCCTGGAATCAGGCGAATCAGGGCAAACGTCAGTAGCGTGATGCCGAAGAAGGTGGGTATCAACAACCCCACGCGGCGGGCAATAAAACTAAACATCTTGTGGTGTACCTCATCAGCCGGTTAGGCGTGCACCGGCGGAGCTCGGGTTACGAGCGACGCCGGTATTTTTTTTCTACTTCACCTGTGTGGTGGCGAAGTTATTAGTGGTCAGAGGGCTGATGTGATAACCCTCGACATTTTTGCGCATGGCAGTGAACAGTTTGGGGTAAGCCAGGCTGATCCACGGTTGTTCTTTGTGGAACTCTTGTTGGGCTTGCTCATAGAGTGCAGCACGTTCCGCAGGATCTGTTATGGCACGCGCCTTGGAAATCGCGTCTTCGAACGTTTTGTCGCACCAGCGCGCGTAGTTCTCGCCGTTTTTCGCCGCATCGCAACTCAGGTTCGGCGTAAGGAAGTTGTCCGGGTCACCGTTATCGCCGGCCCAACCAGCAAACACCATGTCGTGCTCGCCGCTTTTGGCCCGTTTGAGCATCTCACCCCATTCCAGCACGCGAATATCCACCTTGATACCGATTTGCGCCAGATCGGACTGCAACATTTGTGCCCCAACCAGTGGGTTCGGGTTGGTGACTGCGCCACCGTTACGGGTGAACAGGGTGAAAACAGTCCCTTCTGGAACACCGGCTTCTTTCATCAGCGCACGGGCTTTGGCAATGTCATGCGGCGGATTTTGAATGTCTGCGGCGTAGCCTAGCAGCGTCGGCGGATACGGGTTAACGCCCTCGGTCGCCTTGCCCGCGCCAAACAGTGCCTTGATGTAGGATTTTTTGTCGAACGCCAGGTTGATGGCTTCGCGCACGCGCACATCGCTCAAATACTTGTGAGACGTATTGATCGCGATGTAGCTGGTCATCATGGCTTCCATCTCGTCGATCTTGAGATTGGGGTCGGCTTTGATGTTGGCGATGTCATCCGGTTTTGGATAAAGGGCAATCTGACACTCGTTGGCTTTTAATTTTTGTAGGCGGGTGTTGTTGTCGAGCGTGATGGCAAAGATCAGTGCTTCGCTCGGCACCTTTCCCTTCCAGTAATCAGGGTTGGCTTTATAGCGGATCTGGGCATCCTTGGCATAGCGAACAAGGATGAACGGGCCGGTGCCGATTGGCTTGCTGTTCAGGTCAGCGGTTTTCCCGGACTTGAGCAACTGATCGCCGTATTCAGCCGAGTAGATCGAGGCGAAGGCCATGGCCATGTCGCGCAGGAACGGCGACTCGGGGCGGGTTAGCGTGAACTTGACGGTGGAGTCGTCGATTTTTTCGACGCTTTTCAGCAATTCTGTAAAGCCCATGCTTTCGAAGTAAGGGAAACCGATCAACGATTTGCCATGCCATGGGTGCTTTGGATCGAGCTGGCGCTGGAAGCTCCAGAGTACATCGTCGGCGTTCAGGGTACGCGTTGGTTTGAAATAGTCAGTGGTATGGAATTTCACGCCTTGGCGCAGGTGAAAGGTGTAAGTGAGACCGTCCGGGCTGATTTCCCAGCGTTCAGCCAGGCCTGGAACGACATCTGTAGTACCCGGAGCGAAATCTACCAGCCGATTGAGGATGGTCTCTGCTGCCGCGTCGGCGGTGACGGCGGTCGTGTATTGCACGATGTCGAAACCTTCAGGGCTGGCCTCTGTGCAGACCACCAAGGGTTTGGCTGAAACGCTGACGGCGACGCTGAATAAAGCCAGCGCAATCGAAGTACGTAGAGAAACCAATTTCATATAAACCCTCCGCAAACATCTGAGTGGTGACGCCTGTGTAGCTGACCGCGGATTGCTCCGCTAGCCAGCCCATCAGGCGCGGTAACTGGGTTAGAGAATATTGAACGGAACCGTGGTCACGATTCGCAGCTCCCGGATGTTGCCGTCAACCTGGTTTTCGGTGGCGCGGTGCGTGGTGTAGCTGGCCTTAACGCTGCTGGCCTTGAGTGGGCCACTTTGCAGGGTATAAGCCGTGCCGAAGCCGTACTCCTGATGATGCTCACCGTCCATGGATCTGACGTCGTACGCAGTGCCTTTGTAGTGCGTGCCGTCAATGTCGAAGCCGCGTGCCGAGTAGATGCTGAACTTCAGGCCCGGTACGCCGTATTCGGCCATGTTCAAGCCGTAGCCAATCTGGATCGACTTCTCGTTCGGGCCGTTGAAGTCCGAAAGCAGGGAGTTGGCGAGGAAGATGCCGTTGGTTTCGTGGGCGTAGTCGAAGTAGGTGTCGCCTTCAACTTGCTGGTAGGCCACGGTGAAGCTGTGGGCCTGGTGCGCCAAGGTGAATGACAGGCTGAACGTATCGTTGTCGATCGCGCCGAGCTTGCTTTGGCCGCTGTCCTTGGTTTTGTAATAGTTAAAACCAGTGCTCAACGCCAACACTTGCGGATCACCCAGGTCGTGGTTGATGCCGACGTAGTATTGTTTCCAGAAATCTTCCAGGTCCGACGCATAGAAACTTGCGGTCAGCGCTTTTGATGGTTTCCAGTCAACGCCGGCCGTGCTCAAACGGTCGGAAGTGATGGCCCGGTCGGCATATTCGGAGCGGAATTTGGTCAGGCTTTGTTCGGTACGCGGGGATACGCGGTCGAAGGTACCGGCCTGGAATGACATATTGCTCAGTTCATCACTCTGTACCGCGAAACCCTGGAAGCTCGATGGCAGCGCACGGTTGCCGATGAAGGCAACCATTGGCGTGTTCATCGACTGGCGTCCAGCGGTAACGATGGTGTTGGAAATGCGGGCCTTGACGTTGCCCAGGCCCAACTTGCTCCATTGATCAACTGCCTCACCGTCGCTGTCGGTCAGCGTTCGGTTGCTGCCGCCAGCGATTCGCGCGCGGCCTTGTTCAAGTGCGACTTCGTTGTAAATAGCGGCTTCGGTTGCGAAGCCCACAACACCTTGGGTGAACCCCGAGGAGTAATCGATGATCGTGCCTTGCGTCCAGGTGTTGCGACGCGGCGTCGAAACGGTTGTGCCATCTTTTTGGTAGCTGAAAAGATCGTTACGGCTGCTTTCTTCTTTTGCAAAGAAGTTCTTTGTAGAGCCGTTGATGTGCGAGCCTTCGATGAAGCCTTTTGCGTCATCCTGAGCCTTGCTACTGCTAACCGTCGTCGGTTCGAAACCCTGACTGACGCTTTCTGCCTGAGCCATTGCTCCCATGGCGGAGATGGACAAGGCGAATAGTGCGGTACCTGCGTTTTTCACGTTGAAGCTCCCTTACTACTTTTTTATATAAGGGCCAGTTTTATTGGTCTGGCTTTTGGTGCTGCTCGGTAACCCTTCGTTCGAAGTGTTGGCTCCTGCCAACTGTCGAATCGTCGGAACGGCTTTACGCGGGACGAACAACTCCCCCGTGCATAAAAACGGTTTAATTTTTTGCGAATAACAATTTTCCCAAGCCCACGAAACTAGAGTGTTCGGGCTGTGCAGTAAATAGTCCGGAGTGCTTCAGAACTCGTAGGAAAAATTCGCAAAGGTAGTAGGCAACTGCAATTCAGGCAGTTGCTTACTTCCGTAGGCTTGTCTTTGCGTTTGGAATCAATGTCACTGCGCTGTATGTAACAGCGCAGTGACACCGTTCTTACTTGCTAACGCTCACACCATAGAAGGAGTTCAGACCAAATGGGCTGATCTTGAAATCCTGCACGTTGTTGCGCATAGGCTGATAGACGGTCGAATGCGCGATTGGCGTAATCGGCACGGCGTCTTTGAGAAGGTGTTGCGCCTGTTTGTACAGTTCGATGCGCTTAGCCT
This sequence comes from Pseudomonas sp., assembly GCF_026224925.1. Lineage (GTDB taxonomy): Bacteria > Pseudomonadota > Gammaproteobacteria > Pseudomonadales > Pseudomonadaceae > Aquipseudomonas. Next base: position 4,592 of record NZ_JAMFRV010000566.1, read on the forward strand.
GATCAGGCGTTGCCTTGGCTTGTTTAATAATGTCGTCGTACGGCTTGTCGCACCACTTCGAGAAGTTGTTGCCGTTCATTGCATCACAACCAAACAGGGTACCCAACCAGTTATCCGGGTCACCGTTGTCGCCGCTCCAACCAATCAGCATCGCGCCGTTTTCACCCGCTTTGGCGCGCTTGATGTACTCGCCCCATTCGTAAGTGACAATTTTGGCCTTGATGCCAATCTTGGCCCAGTCGGACTGAAGCATCTCAGCCATCAACTTGGCGTTCGGATTGTAAGGACGTTGGACCGGCATCGCCCACAGGGTGATTTCGGTGCCTTCCTTGATGCCAGCTTCCTTGAGCAGCGCTTTGGCTTTCTCAGGGTTGTAGCCTGCATCCTTGATGGTGGTGTCATACGACCATTGGGTCGGCGGCATGGCGTTTACAGCCAATTGGCCCGCGCCCTGATAAACCGAGTCAATGATCTGCTGTTTGTTCACGGCCATGTCCAGCGCCTGACGAACTTTCAGCTGAGCCATTGGGTTCGGCTCGTCGCTGCCTTTGATTTTTGGCATGACGTTGTAAGCGATGTAGCCCAGGTTGAAACCAGCCTGGTCAGGCATCTTCAGGTTTTTATCTTCTTTGAGACCGGCAAGGTCAGCAGGGCGAGGGTACAGAGTGATCTGGCATTCGCCCTTCTTCAGCTTTTGCATCCGTACCGACGCGTCGGTGGTGATGGCGAAGATCAGGTTGTCGACTTTGACGTCGTCAGGTTTCCAGTAGTCTTTGTTGCCGGTGTAACGGATGTTGGAGTCTTTCTGGTAGCTCTTAAACACGAACGGGCCAGTGCCGATAGGCTTCTGGTTGATGTCCTGAGCTTTACCTTCTTTGAGCAGTTTGGCGGCGTATTCAGCAGACTGAATGGACGCGAAGCTCATGGCCATGTCCTGAATGAACGCGGCATCAACCGTTTTCAGCGTGAACTTGACGGTGTGGTCGTCAACTTTTTCGACCTTGGTGATGTTCTCGTCCATGCCCATATCGGTGAAGTATGGGAACTCGGTCGGGTACGCCTTACGGAACGGATCGTCTTTGTTCAGCATGCGGTTGAACGTGAACAGCACGTCATCGGCGTTGAACGTACGCGTGGGTTTGAAGTAGTCCGTGGTGTGGAACTTCACGCCGTCACGCAGGTGGAACGTGTAAGTCAGGCCATCAGGGGAGATATCCCAGCTGGTTGCCAGACCCGGAACGACTGCCGTACCACCGCGCTCGAATTGGCTGAGACGGTTAAACATTGTCTCGGCCGCGGCGTCAAAGTCGGTTCCGGTGGTGTATTGGCCTGGGTCGAAACCGGCCGGACTGCCTTCCGAGCAAAACACCAGGGAGGACGGCGCTGCGTGAGCGAAAGGCGCACAGGCGAGTAAGCCTGCACTGAGTAAAAACGGAATGACCGCTTGTTTGAGCATGGTGGCCTCAGTTGTTGTCATTTTTTAGTAGAGGGCGACCTTGTGAGTCGACCTGCGGATACTTATGCAGGCGCCATACCCAAAGCAAGATGGTGGCGCCAATGAAGTGGCAAACAGTGGCACGAACGTACAGGAATGTCGCATAAATATAATATTAAGCGCATTTGATCGTTTGCGAGGTCGCATTTAGAAACATGTGGCGCACCGGGGAAGTGCAAACAAGCGGGTGGAATGCACCCGCTTAGAGCGCAGGTGTTACTGAAGGCTATTTACTGAGGCTCACACCGTAGAACGGGGTAAGGCCAAATGGGCTTAGTTTAAAGTTGTGTACTTCTTTACGCAGTGGCTGAAAGACCTTGGAGTTGGCAATCGGCGTAATGGGTACTTGTTCCTTCAAAATATGCTGCGCCTGCTGGTAAAGCTTGATCCGCTGTCCTCGGTCGCTGGTGACTTTTGCTTGCTGCACCAGCTTGTCGTAGGCGGGGTCACACCATTTGGCGAAATTGCTGCCCGTGACTGCGGCACAGCTATAAAGCACGCCCAGCCAGTTGTCAGGATCACCGTTGTCACCGGTCCAGCCGTAGGTCATGACGTCATGCTCACCATTTTTGGCGCGCTTGATGTACTCGCCCCATTCGTAGCTGACGATGTTGGCTTTGATACCAATCTTTGCCCAATCAGATTGGATCATCTGCGCAGACATTCGCGCATTGGGGTTAGACGCCCTTTGCACAGTCATGGCCCACAAGCTGATTTCTGTGCCCGGTGCGACGCCTGCTTCCTTAAGCAATTGCCTGGCCTTGGCTGGATCGTACGGAGCGTCCTTGATCGTCGGGTCATAGCTCCACTGGTTAGGTGGCAGGGCATTTTGCGCCAGCTGTCCAGCGCTTTGATAAACAGCTTTGATGATCGCGGGTTTATCAATAGCCATGTCCAGCGCCTGACGCACCTTGAGTTGGTCCAGTGGTTTATGGGTCACGTTATAAGCCAGAAAGCCCAGGTTGAAACCGGGCTGGCTGAGTACGTTGATGTTGGGGTCTTTCTCCAGTACCTCTATGTCTTGTGGACGTGGGTAGCCACTGACCTGGCATTCGCCGGTCTTGAGTTTTTGCACACGCACGGCGGCGTCGGTGTTGATCGAAAAAATCAGGTTATCGATCTTCACGTCTTCCGGCTTCCAATAGGCGGTGTTGGCGCTGTAGCGAATCTGCGAGTCTTTTTCATAACGTTTGAACACGAACGGCCCGGTGCCGATGGGTTTTTGGTTGATGTCGGCGGCCTTACCTTCCTTAAGCAACTGCGCGGCGTATTCGGCAGACTGGACTGAGGCGAAGCTCATGGCCAAGTTCTGAATGAATGCGGCATCAACGTTGTTCAGGCTGAAACGCACGGTGTGATCGTCGATCTTGTCGACGCTTTTGATCGTGGTGTTCAGGCCCATGTCATTGAAGTAGGGCGACTCTGACGGATAAGCTTTGCGGAACGGCTGGTTTGGGTCGAGCAGACGGTTGAAGGTGAACAGCACATCGTCTGCGTCGAAGTCCCGAGTGGGTGTGAAGTAATCCGTGGTATGAAACTTCACGTTTGCACGCAGGTGGAAGGTGTAGCTCAAGCCATCTGGCGCAACATCCCAACTGGTCGCCAGACCCGGCTCGACGTTGGTGCTGCCGCGCTCGAATTGAGTTAAACGGTTGAACACGGTTTCGGCAGACGCGTCGAATTCTGTGCCGCTGGTGTACTGGCTCGGGTCAAATCCGGCGGGACTGGCTTCGGAGCAATAGACCAAGGTACTGGCAGCCTGCGCCAGAGGTGCACAGGCCAATAGGGCAGTGGCAAGCAACAAGGGTTGAAATGTTTTTCCCATGGAAGCCTCGAAAGAGTGCGGTAGTCGCGTTGTCTGAAATGTCCGACGAACAAATAGACAACGGAGAGTACCGCACTGCTTAGGCTACCGCCGACTGGGTGTTACTGCATCTGAACTTCAATCACGCCGTCGGCGTTGACGCTGACTTGGCTGGTGCCGGCTTCGACATCTGGGGTGGGTGCAGCGTCGGAACGGGCGGCTTTCATCATCATGACCGGCGCGCGCATGTACGGCTGTGGAAAGCCCGAGGTGTTGAGGTTCAGGTTGACCAGTTTGTAGCTCTTGCCGCCCAAGGCGTCGGTAACCAATTGTGCGCGTACTTTGAACGCGGCAACGGCGTCCTTAAGCAGCGTGTCTTCGGCGGCTTTGCGCGTTGGCGGCGCGATGGCAAAGTCCATACCGCCGATTTTCAGGCCGTCGAGCAATTCTGCGGTGAGCTTGGACAGCGCGGCAAAGTCGGCGCTTTCTAGGCGCAATTCGGCATGTTCGCGCCAACCAGTGATTTTCTGCCCCTTGTCATCGTAAATCGGCGAGCTGTTGCGGGTGCCTTGGCGAATAGTGACACCTTTGACCTCGCGTGCTTGCCCCAGCGCCTTGTTCAGCGACTCTGTGATTTGTGCGGCAAGCTTGGCCGGGTCAGCGTCCTGCGCTTCGGCAAACAGCGTGACCATCATCAAGTCGCGTGGGACTTCCTGGCTGACTTCCGCGCGCACGGAAACCTGGTTGTAGCGCGCTTCCTCAGCCAAAGCCGGCAGGCTGGCAAACGTGGCAACGCCAAGGGCGAAGAGGGCAGCAGCGGGGCGAAGGCTGAACATAAAAACTCCTTGTTGATGAACCATCTGCAACAGGCAACCGTCAGACGGAAAACTATCAGACTGTAGATGATCCATTCCGGTTCCGGTGCCCCCTCTGTTGGACCGAATTCATTCGGGAACGCCGTGGCGTGTTTTGTCAGGCAGACCGCGCTGCCCGCTTCCCGAATGAATTCGGTCCCACAATGCGAACTGACCCCAATCGCTGTGGCGCTTTGACGCAGTTACGCTGTTTTTACATTTGCTTCGTTATACTCGGCGCGATTCGCCTGCAGCGCTCATCAGGAGAGCTCATGCTCGCCCCCGTTCAACTGCTTTCAGCTACTCGTCAGAATCTGTGGCGCCTCACCGTTATTCGTACATTGGTACTGGCCGCGCAAGCGGGCTCGGTAGGCGTCGCCTATTTGCTGCATTTGTTGCCGCTGCCATGGACGCAACTGGCGATCACGCTCGGGTTTTCCATGGTGCTGTGCGTACTGACGGCTATCCGCCTACGCACAACATGGCCGGTCACGGAGCTGGAATACGCCGTGCAACTGGCCTTCGACATGCTGATCCATAGCGTGCTGCTGTATTACTCCGGCGGATCGACCAACCCCTTCGTTTCGTACTACTTAGTGCCGCTGACTATTGCCGCAGTAACATTGCCGTGGCTGTATTCATTGATGCTTTCCGGCTTGGCGCTGACCAGTTACACGCTGTTGCTGGTGCAGTTCTACCCAATGGGCAGGTTCCCTATCGCCCGTGAAAGCATGCAAATCTATGGCATGTGGCTGAGTTTTGCCTTGGCGGCGAGCGTCATTACTTTTTTTGCTGCAAAAATGGCCGAAGAACTTCGCCGGCAGGAACAACTGCGCGCCGAGCGTCGGGAGGAGGGCCTACGCGACCAGCAATTGCTGGCTATTGCGACCCAAGCGGCTGGCGCAGCCCATGAATTGGGTACACCCTTGGCAACCATGAGTGTGTTGATCAAGGAAATACGCGAGGACCATAAAGACCCGCTGTTGCAGGAGGACCTTGCTGTGCTGCAAGAGCAGGTCAAGCAGTGCAAGCAAACCCTGCAACAATTGGTGCGCGCCGCTGAAGCCAATCGTCGTATGGAGTTGGAAGAGCGCGAAGTCACCGACTGGCTCCATGAAGCGCTGAACCGCTGGCACTTGATGCGTCCGGAAGCCAGTTATCGCTTCCAGCTATTGGGCCTGGGGCAAATCCCGAGTCTTGCGCCTGCGCAGGACTTGACCCAAGCGTTGTTGAATTTGCTGAATAATGCCGCCGACGCCTGTCCTGAAGGGTTGGAAGTGCGCCTGGATTGGGACCTGCTGGAAGTGTGCATCAGCATTCGTGACCACGGCGCCGGCGTGCCGCTGGCCATCGCCGAACAAATAGGCAAACCGTTTTTTACAACTAAAGGCAAAGGCTTCGGCCTCGGTCTGTTTTTGAGCAAGGCCAGCGTGACCCGCGCGGGTGGCTCGGTAAAACTCTACAGTCACGAAGAGGGAGGCACGCTTACCGAGCTGCGCCTGCCCCGTGACGCTCGAGGAGACAAGCATGAGTGACGAGATCCAAGTCGAGGCCGAAGAACTGCCGCATTTATTGCTGGTAGATGATGATGCGACCTTTACCCGCGTGATGGCACGGGCCATGAGCCGTCGTGGTTTTCGCGTCAGTACTGCAAGCTCGGCCGAAGAAGGCTTGATGCTGGCGCAGAGCGACATTCCGGAATACGCAGCGCTCGATCTGAAAATGACCGGTGATTCAGGATTGGTGCTGTTGCCGAAGTTGCTGGAAATCGATCCGGAAATGCGCGTCGTTATCCTCACTGGTTATTCGAGCATTGCTACCGCAGTCGAAGCCATCAAACGCGGCGCTTGCAATTATCTGTGCAAACCGGCCGATGCCGATGACGTTTTGGCCGCCCTGCTGGCTGAACACGCAGACCTGGATACCCTGGTGCCGGAAAACCCGATGTCGGTGGACCGTTTGCAGTGGGAACACATTCAGCGGGTGTTGACCGAGCACGAAGGCAATATTTCCGCGACCGCTCGGGCGCTGGGCATGCATCGCCGGACCTTGCAGCGTAAATTGCAGAAACGGCCGGTCAGGCGCTGAACAGGGGCTGAACAAAGTCTTCGGGCTTCGCGAAGCGCCGCGTCGATCATCTATGATCGGCTCGACGCGTTTTTTCTATCCCAATCGAGCTTGAATAATGAACCGCAACGCCGAGTATTCTGGGGTCAACGACGCCGTCCGAGGAGAGTTCTTCCGCCGCGTCTGGAAGCTGATCACGCCGTTCTGGCGCAGCGAAGAAAAAGGCATGGCCTGGCTTTTGCTGGTTTCCGTGATTGCACTGTCGCTGTTCAGCGTGGCAATTTCGGTGATGATCAACAGTTGGTACAAAGACTTTTATAACGCCCTGCAGGAAAAAAACCTGGCGGCGTTCACCCACTTGATCCTGTATTTCTGCGGCATCGCGGCGATTGCGATCTTCGCTGCGGTGTACCGTCTTTACCTGACGCAAATGCTGACGATTCGCTGGCGTCGTTGGTTGACCGAACAACATTTCGCCAAATGGCTCGCGCACAAAAATTACTACCAACTCGAACAACATGGTTACACCGATAACCCCGACCAACGGCTGTCCGAAGATCTGAATAGCTTTACGTCCAGCACCTTGAGCCTGGCGTTGGGCCTGATCCGTACCGTGGTCAGTCTGGTGTCGTTCTCAGTCATTCTGTGGGGCGTGTCGGGCAGTATCGAGATTCTGGGTATTACCATTCCCGGCTATATGTTTTGGGCCGCGCTGTTATATGCCGCTGCGGGCAGTTGGCTGACGCACAAGATCGGGCAGCGTTTGATCAAGCTAAGCAACCAACAGGAACGTTACGAAGCTGACCTGCGTTTTGCGTTGGTGCGGGTTCGTGAAAACGCTGAGAGCATCGCCTTCTCGAACGGTGAACCCAATGAGAATCAGCGACTGACCTCGCGCTTCGGCATGATCTGGAGTAACTACTGGAACATCATGAAGGTCTCCAAGCGCCTGACCTTCTTCACCGCCGGTTACTCGCAGATCGCTACTGTGTTCGCTTTTGTCGTGGCCGCCCCGCGTTATTTCTCCGGCGCTATCGAACTCGGTGGTCTGATGCAGATCAACTCGGCGTTCGGTAACGTGCAGGAAAACTTCAGCTGGTTCATCGACGCGTACACCTCGTTGGCCTCGTGGCGCGCTACCTGTGATCGTCTGCTGAGTTTCCGTCAGGGCATGCATGACAACGAGACTCACGCCTCCGACATCAAGCTGGACCGTGACGGTAATGCACTGCATTTCGACAATCTGGTGCTCAAGCTTACAGACGGTCGCGATCTGCTGGCCGGCGCCCATCTGAATATCGCTCAGGGTGATCGTGTGATGCTCAGCGGTCGTTCCGGCAGTGGTAAAAGTACGTTGCTGCGTGCATTGGGCGGTTTGTGGCGCGACGGGGAGGGCCACGTGACGTTGCCGGCTGAGCGTTATCTGTTCTTGCCGCAACGGCCTTACCTACCGATTGGCACGTTGCGCGAAGCATTAAGTTATCCACAGGCCCCAGAAGCTTACCCGGCCGAGCGCTACGCTCAAGTATTGGAAACCAGCCGTTTAAGCCACTTGGTTCCGCGTCTCGACGAAAGCGATCACTGGCAGCGTATGTTGTCTCCGGGTGAGCAACAGCGTGTAGCGTTTGCGCGTGCGCTGCTCTACGCACCAAGCTGGCTGTACCTGGACGAAGCGACGTCGGCGATGGATGAAGAAGATGAGGGTGCGCTGTATCAGGCGCTGATCGATGAGTTGCCGGGCGTAACCCTGCTCAGCGTAGGCCATCGGGCCAGTCTCAAACGCTTCCACCGTCGGCATTTGCGCATTGATGGCGGGCAGTTGCGTGAACAGCCACACGCTGAGCCAGTGGTCTAAAGGCGTAGGAAATCGACCGGGTTTTACAGATGTTGTCGTACAACCCGGTTGCGCTATTATGTGTACTAATAGAGTTTTAGAGATCGATGTCGGATATGGATAATCAAATCCCAGCGCCACGTGTTCGCAGAAAGCACCGCAGCTTGGCCCAAGAGTTAGTGACTGAACTCTCCGAGCGGATTCGCGGCGGCCAACTGACACGCGGAGACAAATTGCCGACCGAGTCGGCGATCATGCAAGAGCAGGGCGTAAGCCGCACGGTGGTGCGCGAAGCGATCTCTCGTCTGCAAGCCTCCGGGCTGGTGGAAACCCGTCATGGCATCGGCACGTTTGTATTGGATACACCGAGCCCGAGCGGTTTCCGGATCGACCCGGCGACCATCGTCACCTTGCGCGACGTGTTGGCGATTCTTGAATTGCGTATCAGCCTTGAAGTGGAATCAGCCGGGCTGGCCGCACAACGCCGTACCCCGGAACAGCTTGCGGCGATGCGAACGGCACTGGACACTTTGATCGAACGGGCGCAAAACGCCGCCGACGGTGTGTCGTCCGACTTTCAGTTTCACCTGCAAATTGCCTTGTCGACGGGTAACCGTTACTTCGTCGACATCATGACGCACCTGGGCACCAGCATCATTCCGCGGACTCGCCTTAATTCCGCGCATCTGGCCCACGACGATCAGCAGCACTATATGACTCGCCTGAACCGTGAGCATGAAGAAATCTTCGAAGCCATTGCCCGCCAAGACTCGGATGCCGCCCGCGCAGCCATGCGCTTGCACCTGACCAACAGCCGTGAACGCTTGCGTCATGCTCATGAAGAAGCGGAAAAGCAACAGGCTTAAGCAGCCCATGTGATTCTGTGGGACCGAATTCATTCGGGAAGCAGTCAGCGCGGTCTGTCTGACATACCGCGTCGCGGCCTTCCCGAATGAATTCGGTCCCACGGAAACTTTCACCAATTGGCCCCATTCATCGCCGACTGACACGCCATCAATCTATTTCTGAAAATCCCTATTGAGTCATTCTATTTCTAGTTGTACGATGACATACAACATCGGTTGAGAGCCGATGCGCCTTTTTCCACATTAGCTATGCAGGGTGTTCGAATAATGAATCCACAAGAACTGAAGTCCATCCTTTCCGCAGGTCTGCTGTCTTTTCCTGTCACCGATTTCAATGCTCAGGGCGACTTCCACAAGGCCGGCTACATCAAACGCCTTGAATGGCTCGCACCGTACGGCGCTACTGCTTTGTTCGCTGCAGGCGGCACCGGTGAGTTTTTCTCCCTCGCTGCCAGCGAATACTCTGAAGTCATCAAGACTGCTGTAGACACTTGCGCGACCAGCGTGCCGATTCTGGCCGGCGTCGGCGGTTCTACCCGTCAAGCGATCGAATACGCACAAGAAGCCGAGCGCCTGGGCGCCAAAGGCTTGTTGCTGCTGCCGCACTACCTGACCGAAGCCAGCCAA
>NZ_JAMFRV010000567.1 GCF_026224925.1 Pseudomonas sp.
ACCGTAACGTTTGCCGCTTGACCGCTCCATTGCTTGAGCGTCTGGCTGAGCGTTGCCCGAACCTGATCGGCTACAAAGATGGCCTGGGCGATATCGAACTGATGGTTTCGATCCGTCGTCGCCTTGGCGATCGCTTCAGCTACCTGGGTGGTTTGCCAACTGCCGAAGTTTACGCCGCTGCCTATAAGGCACTGGGTGTTCCGGTTTACTCGTCTGCGGTGTTCAACTTCCTGCCGAAAATGGCCATGGATTTCTACCACGCCATTTCCCGTGAAGACCACGCCACCGTTGGCAAGTTGATCGATGACTTCTTCCTGCCGTACCTGGACATCCGTAACCGCAAGTCGGGTTACGCGGTCAGCATCGTTAAAGCCGGCGCGAAGATCGCAGGTTACGACGCAGGCCCGGTTCGCACGCCGCTGACTGACCTCACCGCAGAAGAGTATGAAATGCTCGCTGCGCTGATGGACAAGCAGGGCGCTCAATAACAAATACGCAGAACCAGGACCGCTGAGCAATCAGCGGTTTTTTGCCTTTAGCTTTTCGTGCCTTTTGGAGAATGTTCGTGTCTGATTCGAAACGTTTTGATAACTACATCGGCGGCGAATGGGTTGCCGGTGCAACGTATTCCTCCAACATAAACCCTTCTGATTTGTCCGACGTCGTTGGCCAATACGCTCAAGCTGATGTGGCGCAAGTTAACGCCGCCATTGATGCTGCCCGTGCCGCGTTCCCGGCCTGGTCGACTTCTGGCATTCAAGCGCGCAGCGATTCGCTGGACAAAGTCGGCAGCGAAATCCTTGCTCGCCGCGAAGAACTCGGCAACTTGCTCGCCCGTGAAGAAGGCAAAACCTTGCCAGAAGCGATTGGCGAAGTAACCCGCGCTGGCAACATCTTCAAGTTTTTTGCTGGCGAATGCCTGCGTCTGTCCGGTGACTACCTGCCGTCGGTACGTCCGGGCGTCAACGTTGAAGTGACTCGCGAAGCGCTGGGCGTGATCGGTCTGATCACTCCATGGAACTTTCCGATCGCTATCCCAGCCTGGAAAATCGCACCGGCATTGGCTTACGGCAACTGCGTCGTGATCAAGCCTGCTGATCTGGTGCCTGGTTGCGCATGGGCCATCGCTGAAATTATCTCCCGCTCGGGCTTCCCGGCTGGCGTATTCAACCTGGTAATGGGCTCCGGCCGTGTGGTTGGCGACGTGATTGTCAAAAGCCGCAAAGTTGATGGTGTCAGCTTCACCGGTTCGGTCGGCGTCGGTCGTCAGATCGCAGTCGATTGCATCGCACGTCAAGCCAAAGTACAGCTGGAAATGGGCGGCAAAAACCCACAGGTCATCCTCGACGACGCTGATCTCAAGCAAGCGGTCGAGCTGTCGGTACAGAGCGCGTTCTACTCCACAGGTCAGCGTTGCACGGCGTCGAGCCGCTTCATCGTGACTGCTGGCATTCACGATAAGTTCGTGGAAGCCATGGCCGAGCGCATGCGCTCGATCAAAGTCGGTCATGCACTGAAATCCGGTATTGATATCGGTCCAGTCGTTTCCAAAGCCCAGCTGGATCAAGACCTGAGCTATGTCGCCATCGGTCAGCAAGAAGGTGCACGTTTGGTTTCCGGCGGTGAGCTGGTGACCTGCGACACCGAAGGCTACTTCCTGGCGCCAACGCTGTTTGCCGACAGCACCGCCGAGATGCGCATCAGCAAAGAAGAAATCTTTGGTCCGGTCGCGAACATCGTTCGTGTTGCGGATTATGAAGCTGCACTGGCCATGGCCAACGACACCGAATTCGGTTTGTCGGCAGGTATTGCCACTTCGTCATTGAAGTATGCCAACCACTTTAAGCGTCATTCCCAAGCCGGGATGGTGATGATCAACCTGCCAACTGCTGGCGTTGACTACCACGTACCGTTCGGTGGTCGCAAAGGTTCTTCCTACGGTTCGCGTGAGCAAGGTCGCTACGCACAAGAGTTCTACACCGTCGTGAAAACCAGCTACATCGGTTCGTAAAAAGCATTACTTGTAGGAGCGGGCTTGCTCGCGATCGCGGTTTGTCTGATGAACAGCGTCAAGCTGATCGCGAGCAAGCCCGCTCCTACAGGGTTGTACGTAAAACAGTTCTACCCGCCAAAAAAAACAAATAGTGGGAGTAACAGATACATGCCGCACGCCAAGCCGACCCACGTTCGCTATTTGATCCTGTTCATGCTGTTTCTGGTGACAACGATCAACTATGCCGACCGTGCAACCATCGCTATCGCGGGCTCCAGCCTGCAAAAAAGTCTCGGCATTGATGCCGTAACCCTCGGTTTTATTTTCTCCGCATTTGGTTGGGCTTACGTGGCTGGCCAGATTCCCGGCGGCTGGCTGCTCGACCGATTCGGGTCGAAGCGAGTCTACGCGCTGAGTATTTTTACCTGGTCGCTGTTCACCGTGCTGCAAGGCTATGTCGGTGAATTCGGCGTCTCGACCGCCATCGTCGCGCTGTTTATGCTGCGGTTTCTGGTGGGATTGGCCGAAGCGCCGTCCTTTCCGGGCAACGCACGCATTGTTGCGGCCTGGTTCCCTACGGCTGAACGCGGCACCGCGTCAGCGATTTTCAACTCCGCACAATATTTCGCCACGGTTCTGTTCGCGCCGCTGATGGGCTGGATCGTTTACAGCTTCGGTTGGCAGCACGTGTTCGTGGTAATGGGCGGTGTCGGTCTGGTGTTTTCGGCGATCTGGCTGAAAGTTATCCACAGCCCGCGCAATCATCCGATGATCAACGAAGCTGAGTTCAACCACATCGCCGACAACGGCGGCATGGTCGACATGGATCAGGACCAAGGCAAAGGCGCCAGCGGCGGCCCCAAGTGGGACTACGTTCGTCAATTGCTGACCAACCGTATGATGCTGGGCGTGTACCTCGGCCAATATTGTATCAACGGCATCACCTACTTCTTCCTGACCTGGTTCCCGGTGTACCTGGTTCAAGAACGCGGCATGACCATTCTCAAAGCGGGCTTCATCGCTTCGCTGCCAGCGATCTGCGGTTTTATCGGTGGCGTGCTCGGTGGGATCATTTCCGATTACCTGCTGCGCAAAGGTCACTCGCTGACCTTCGCTCGCAAAGCCCCCATCATCGGCGGACTGTTGCTGTCGACAACGATTGTTGCGTGCAATTACGTGGACATCGAATGGATGGTCGTCGGTTTCATGGCTTTGGCCTTCTTCGGTAAAGGCGTCGGCGCATTGGGTTGGGCCGTGGTCTCCGATACCTCTCCAAAACAGATCGCCGGTTTAAGCGGTGGCCTGTTCAATATGTTCGGCAACATCGCATCGATCACTACTCCGATTGTCATCGGCTACATCATCAACGCCACGGGCTCCTTCAAATGGGCACTGGTGTTCGTCGGCGCCAACGCGCTGGTGGCGGTGATCAGCTATGTGGTTATTGTGGGTGAAATCAAACGCGTCGAATTGAAAGAGCCGCCAGTCAAGGGCCCAGCAACCGGCAATGGCGCCGGCAAGCTTTCTCAAGCCAAATCCTGAGGAAACCGTGATGAACCTGATTCAACATGCCGATTCGCCACGCTACATTCAGTTGAATGCCCTCGATAACGTGGTTGTCGTGGTCAACGATCAAGGCGTGCCTGCGGGTACGCAGTTCGACAACGGTCTGGTGACGCTGGATAACGTGCCGCAAAGCCACAAGGTCAATCTGGTAGACATCGCCGAAGGGGAGCCCGTCATTCGTTACGGGCACACGATCGGTTATGCCTTGCAGGCGATCCCGCGCGGCAGTTGGGTCAGGGAAGATCAACTGCGCATGCCGACTGCGCCGCCGCTGGACAGCCTACCGCTGTCCACTGACGTACCGGAAAAGGCAGAGCCGCTGGAAGGCTTCACGTTCGAGGGTTATCGCAACGCTGACGGCACCGTTGGCACGCGCAATATTCTGGGTATCACCACCACCGTGCAATGCGTGACCGGCGTGCTCGATCATGCGGTCAAGCGTATCCGTGACGAGTTGTTGCCCAAGTACCCGAACGTCGATGACGTGGTGGCGCTGACCCACAGCTACGGCTGCGGCGTGGCGATCACCGCAAAGGACGCGTACATCCCAATCCGTACCGTGCGTAACCTGGCGCGCAACCCGAACCTGGGCGGCGAAGCATTGGTGATCAGTTTGGGCTGCGAGAAATTGCAGCCTGGGCAAGTCATGCACGAAAACGACAGCTCGGTGGACCTCGACGATCCATGGCTGTATCGGCTTCAGGATTCCAGCCACGGCTTTGTTGAAATGATCGAGCAGATCATGGACATGGCTGAAACGCGCCTGAAGAAGCTTGATCAACGCCGTCGTGAAACCGTGCCAGCGTCCGAGTTGATTTTAGGCATGCAGTGCGGCGGCAGTGATGCGTTTTCCGGCATCACGGCTAACCCCGCGTTGGGCTACGCCTCGGACTTGCTGCTGCGCGCAGGTGCGACGGTGATGTTCTCCGAAGTCACTGAAGTCCGTGATGCCATCTACTTGCTGACCTCCCGTGCTGAAACCATTGAAGTGGCGCAAGAACTGGTCCGCGAAATGGACTGGTACGACCGTTATCTGGCCAAAGGCGAAGCTGATCGCAGCGCCAACACCACGCCCGGCAACAAGAAAGGCGGACTGTCGAACATCGTCGAGAAGTCCTTGGGCTCTATTGTCAAATCCGGGCGTAGCGCGATCAACGGGGTGCTTGGCCCCGGCGAACGCTTCACCCGCAAAGGCCTGATTTTCTGTGCAACGCCGGCCAGCGATTTTGTCTGCGGTACGTTGCAGTTGGCCGCCGGGATGAACTTGCACGTGTTCACCACCGGCCGCGGCACGCCGTACGGTTTGGCCATGGCACCGGTAGTGAAAGTGTCCACCCGCACCGAGCTGTCGCAACGCTGGCCAGACCTGATCGACATCGACGCAGGGCGCATCGCTACCGGGCGCGCCAGCATTGAAGACCTGGGTTGGGAGTTGTTCCACTACTACCTGGACGTCGCCAGCGGCAAGAAAAAAACCTGTGCTGAAGCATTGCGTCTGCACAACGACATCACCCTGTTCAACCCGGCGCCCATTACCTGATAAGGGTAATTCGCCAGTAGGAACGAGGGAGCACCTCGTTCCTACACCTTATCCAGACGTACACCGCACAACCGCTTGATCGAATAACCACGAATAGCCGCTAATAAAAAAAATAAGAGGGTTTACGATGCAGACCGATACCTCCGTTCGCCCGGCCATTGCCGTGAGTCCTTCCAGTACATTGCCAAGCCGGCGGCGGTATTTCATGTTGGCGTTAGTGCTGATCGCTACCGTGATCAATTACGTCGACCGCATTAACATCTCCATCGTTGCGCCGTTTATGGCCAAAGACTTGGGTTTCGACAAAATCGAGATGGGCTTGATCTTCTCCGCATTTGCTTGGACCTACGCCTTTGCATTGGTGCCAGGTGGCTACATGGCCGACCGCTTTGGCTCAAGAATCACCTACGCGGTGTCGCTGGTAACGTGGTCGGTCGCGACTGTATTTCAAGGTGCGGTCAGCAACTTCAGTATGCTTTTCGGGTTGCGCTTGACCATCGGCGCAATGGAGGCTCCAGCGTTCCCGGCCAATAGCCGTGCGGTGACGTTGTGGTTTCCAACCCGTGAACGGGGCCTCGCGACCAGCATTTATGTGATGGGCCAGTACATCGGCACCGCGTTGTTTTCCGGCCTGTTGCTGTGGATCGCCACCACCTACGGTTGGCAGCGAGTGTTTTACATCACCGGTGGCGTCGGGGTTGTTTTCGGCGGCATCTGGTACTGGAAATACCGCGACCCGCTGTCGGACAAGCACCTGAGCAAAGAAGAACTGGCCTACATCGAAGAGGGCGGCGGTCTGGCCATGACCAGCAAGGAACGCACCCCGTTCAACTGGAAACTGATGCGTCAGCTGTTCACCTATCGTCAAATCTGGGCGATCTGCATCGGCAAGTTTGCCAGCTCCTCGGCGCTGTATTTCTTCCTCACCTGGTTCCCGACGTACCTGATGGAAGAGCGCAAGATGACCATGGTCAAGGTGGGCATTTTTGCTGCGTTGCCATACATCGGTGCCACCGTGGGTGTGCTGCTGGCGGGCTATTTTTCGGACATGCTGATTCGCCGCAACTTCTCCATGTCGTTCGCCCGCAAGGCGCCGCTGGTTATCGGTTCCGCGTTGGGCATGTCGATTGTGTTGGTTAACTTCGTGCAGTCCAACGAGTTGTGCATTGCCATTCTGACCATCGCATTCTTTGCGCAGGGCGTGTCTGCTGCCTCTTGGGCTGCTGTCTCGGAGGTGGCGCCCAAGGAGTTGATCGGCTTGACCAGCGGGGTCACCAGTTTGTCGGCCAACTTGGCCGGCGTGGTGACTCCGATCATGGTCGGCTTCATTGTACAAAGCACAGGCTCGTTTGCCTGGGCGTTCAATTTCATCGGTCTGGTGGCGTTAATGGGTACGCTGTCGTACTCGCTGCTGCTGGGACGTTTACACCGTATCGTTTTGAAACCCGTCTAGGACTGAAACTGATCGAGCGCGGCTCGACCCTATCCAAAAGAGGAATTGTTTAATGGCTAATCCACGTTTGCTGCAAGTCGGCCCACTGACAGACAGGTTCAATCAGCGTCTGGCGGCCTCCTACGACGTTCAGCAACTTTGGACCCAGGCTGACCCGGTAGCGTTTCTTAACGAGCACGGCGCTGAGTTCAACATTGTCATCACTTCGGCGCGCTTCGGCTGTTCTGCGGCACAACTGGCGGCGATGCCGTCGGTGAAAGCGATCTGCAGCTTTGGTGTAGGTTATGACGCAATCGCTGTCGGCGCCGCCAATGCCCGTGGGATTCAAATCAGCAACACGCCTGATGTACTCAACGACTGTGTTGCCGACTTGGCCATGGGCTTGATCATCGACAGCGCCCGCAAGATCGCCCTCGGCGACCGTTTTGTGCGCGACGGCTCTTGGGGCGCCAAGCCTTTCCCGTTGGGCCGCAGCGTTACCGGCAAAAAACTCGGTATCGTTGGCTTGGGCCGCATCGGCAAAGAAGTGGTCAAGCGCTCCAGTGGCTTCAGCATGGAAGCGCGTTACCACAACCGTAAACCCGACGCGACCAGCCCACTTCAATACGAAGCCGACTTGGTCGAGCTGGCGCGCTGGTCAGACTTCCTGGTCCTGACCTGCGTTGGCGGCCCTTCAACCCACCATTTGATCAGCACCGAAGTGCTCGAAGCGTTGGGCGAAACTGGCACCGTGATCAACGTCTCACGCGGCACAGTCATCGATGAAGACGCGCTGGTCGCGGCGCTCGTCAGCGGCAAACTCGGTGGGGCCGGGCTGGACGTGTTCGAGGCAGAGCCTAAAGTGCCGAACGCCTTGCTTGAATTACCGAACGTGGTGTTGCTGCCACACATCGGCAGCGGCACCGAAGAAACTCGACTGGGCATGGAAGAAATGCTGTTCAGTAACCTGGAGGCGTTTCTGGAGCGTGGCGAGGTTGTAAACGCGGTTTGAAAGCCCGCACACGATTCTGTAGGAGCGAACGTGTTCGCGAATGAAGCAACGCGGTATGTCAGATACACCGCGTTGTCCGCTTCCCGAACAAGTTCGGTCCCACAGGTTTCTCGGCATGGCGCAGAAGTTGGGGTATTCCCCGATTCTGTAGGAGCGAACTTGTTCGCGAAAGAAGCAACGCGGTACGTCAGATACACCGCGTTGTCCGCTTCCCGAACAAGTTCGGTCCCACAGGGTGCTTGGCATGGCGCAGGAGTCGGGGTATTTCACCAGTCCCTGTAGGAGCGAACTTGTTCGCGAAAGAAGCAACGCGGTATGTCAGATACACCGCGCTGTCCGCTTCCCGAACAAGTTCGGTCCCACAGGGTTTTTGGCATGGCGCAGAAGTTGGGGTATTCCCCGATTCTGTAGGAGCGAACTTGTTCGCGAATGAAGCAACGCGGTA
>NZ_JAMFRV010000568.1 GCF_026224925.1 Pseudomonas sp.
GCTGACCATTAACCAAAATGGCAACAGCAACACTGCCGGCACTGCCACCACTGCCGGCAGATCAGGTTCCAATGATAGATCCATCAGCAGTATCGTCACTAAAGGTGTCCCGATTTCCCAGACTGCTTCCTACAGTGCCCTGAACATCAACCAGACAGGCGACAACAACACTGCCGCTGCTAATCAGTCCGGCAATAACAACAATGCTGGCATCACTCAAACTGGCTCAGGCGGCCAAACTGCCAACCTTATCCAAGGTGGCGGTTGGAGCAATGCCAACATCGCTCAAGACACCAACGTGCTCACAACTGCATCTATTTCCCAAAATGCTGTTGGGTATGGCGGCACCAACAACACCGCCACAGTGACCCAGAGCGGTAACGGATTATCGAGTGCTGGCATTACTCAGAGCGGTAGCTACAACACTGGCTCAGTCAATCAGCAAAACAACCTCTTTACGACGGCTTCCCTCGGTCAAACAGGTAACGGCAACACAGGTTCGATTTATCAGCAAGGCAGCGTCGGTGTTAAGGCCACCCTCACACAAGGTGGCAACAACAACACCGGTTATGTGCAGCAAGTTTCCGCTTTTGATAGCTCAGCCAAAGCGACCCAGTCGGGTGACTTCAACACCGCCAACCTGTACCAGACGGGTAGTGATTTGAAGGCTGATGTTAGCCAGAACGGTACCGGTGACTACGCTTATACCAGCCAATCCAATAAATCTAACGACATTACTTTGACGCAAAATGGCGGCAACAATAACTCTGCTTCTGTCTACCAGACTGGCAACGGCAGCCGTAGCACTAACACTGTGGCCTTGACTCAATCGGGTAATAACTTGGTTGCTAGCGTTAGCCAAACTGTCGGCGGCGGCAACGTTGCCACGATCCTCCAGCACTAAGTTGTTCTACCCCGCCGGTTGTCCCGGCGGGTTTCCATTGGAGGAAAGTAATGCGCGCCCGCTTGATACCATTGATTGTATTCGCCGTAATGCTACTTGCTGGCTGTGTGAACACTCGACCTGCGTCGACCTTTTCCCCAGCTACCCTGTCGCCCCCTACACAAAGCTTGCGTGATTTAACTAACCTGCCAGCCCCTGCCGGTCCTATTGCCGTGGCGGTCTATGGCTTGCGCGACCAGACAGGTCAATACAAACCGTCGCCAGACAGTTCGTTTTCTACATCGGTGAGCCAGGGTGCTGCATCGCTCTTGATCACTGCGCTACGCGATTCGCGCTGGTTCAAACCGGTGGAACGCGAAAACCTGCAAGACCTGCTCACTGAACGCAAAATCATTCGTGCGTTAGAGCAACCGCAAGACAAAGCTCAGGTCCAGTTGCCAGCACTACGGCCGGCCAACATGTTGATTGAAGGCGCTATCGTCGCCTATGAAAGCAACGTGCGAACCGGCGGTATTGGCGTGCGCTACCTCGGGGTGGGGCCATCTGAGCTGTACCGGCAAGACCAGGTAACGATCAACCTGCGTGCGGTCGACATCCGTAGCGGCGAGATCATACAAAGCATCACGACCACCAAGACCATATTTTCGATTCAGGTGGACTTCGGTCTGTTCCGCTTCGTCTCGCTGCAGCATCTGCTGGAAGTCGAAACCGGTTTCTCGCGTAACGAACCCGTACAGCAATGTGTACGCGAAGCTATAGAAACCGCATTGATTCACTTGATCGCCCAAGGCGCGAAAGACGGTAGCTGGCGCTTGAAAAACCCGGACGATCTCAACAAGCCGTTGCTTCAAGGCTACCTGAAAAGCTACGACGAGCAGACCACGACAATACCGATGACTGCTTCCGAACGAGAATTGCTGCCAAACGGAGATAAAAATGGCACTCAAAAATAAGCGGTTTTGGCTGTTGGCCGTGGCGCTTTTTGTCACCAGCGCAGCGTGTCAGGCGGCTGACCTTGTGTCCGAACCTCGCTATGCCGACATCACGAGGGGCGGCAGCGTTGCCACCATTTCGCAAATCGGCTCGAATAACCAGACACAGGTAGATCAGGGCGGCTCCGCTCAACGGCTGACCCAAAGCCAAGTCGGTAATCGCAATGAGGCGGTAATTGCCCAAAGTGGCGCAAGAAACGTGATCTCGGCGCAACAAACGGGATTGAGCAACGGGCTGGATATTAACCAGTCCGGTCGCTATAACCAGGCTGGGGTCGCCCAGCAAGGCACCAATAACGCTGCCAACGTGATCCAGAGCGGTTCGTACAACCAAGCGTTCGTCGGTCAATATGGCCAGGCCAACCAGGCTTCAGTGAGTCAGTCCGGATTTGGCGGCACGGTCTCGGTTACCCAGTACGGCAACAACATGAGCGCCAACGTGACGCAGAGGTGAGCAGGATGATGGACTTTTCCCAACTGGCCGTGTCGATCGATACCCAGCGCAACGGCGGGGTTGTGATGATTCGTCCGCATATCGAAAACCCGACGCCTTTGACATTGCAGTACCGAATGACTGTGCGCCAAAGCAGCGCCGCGGGGAACTCAACTATTAATCAGCAGGGTGACATTCACAATGGCACCCCGTCCTCTAGCATAAGGCTAAGCCTGCCCGCCGGTGCGACGTGTCAGGTGCACCTGGAGGTTTTCCAGAACGAGACGCTGGTTAAAGAAATTGAGAACGCTTGCGAAGGGTAGTTACTCTCGTTCAAGTAACCTCATACGGCGTTCGGAGCAGGGATTGACCCGGTGTCGGACAGCCTTCTTCGTGCGGCCTGTCGAAGGTGCGTCGTGGTTCCTCACCACCGCGCTTACCTCATCACAGCTTTTTCTAAACCCGGCCAAGTGCCGGGTTTTTACTGGGATGTGAACTCGGCTGTGTGTCGTCAGCGTTGTATACAATTTCCGCCTAATAACTGAGCATAGAATTTGTCTCAGTCTTCCGAGTTATGCCCTTAAAAATATTATTTCTTTTATTTATCAATGAATTAAATATGTGGCACTTATCATCCTACAATAAACCGCTGGCGACAAAATTTGTCTTGGTACAGTATTGGGCTCAATAGACGATCCATTCGTATACAAAAATAAATACAATACGCGGGAGTCACACCCTGATGCAGCTCCACAGCCCTGTCGAATCCAGCCTCAATTTTACCTCTGCCGATCCTTCCCCTACGACCAGCAATCCAGCGCTCAGTCCACGACTGCACAACCCCGATTTAGCGCCCACGCGAATCGAAGGGCGGCGCTGGGGCGGCTATAGCATCTTTGCCCTGTGGACCAACGACGTGCACAACATTGCCAACTACTCCTTCGCCATGGGCCTCTACGCCTTGGGTTTAGGTGGTTGGCAGATTCTCATGTCGCTGCTGATCGGCGCGGGACTGGTGTATTTCTTCATGAACCTGTCCGGCTATATGGGCCAGAAAACCGGCGTACCGTTCCCGGTCATTAGCCGCATAAGCTTCGGTATCTATGGTGCGCAGGTGCCAGCATTAATCCGCGCAGTGATCGCCATCGCCTGGTTCGGCATTCAAACGTATCTAGCCTCGGTAGTGCTAAGGGTGTTGCTGACTGCCGTAGCGCCCAGCCTCGGGTCCTATGACCACAACCTGATTCTGGGGTTGTCGAGCCTGGGTTGGGTCTGCTTTATCAGCATCTGGCTGGTTCAACTGGCGATCCTGGCCTATGGCATGGAGATGGTGCGTCGCTACGAAGCATTTGCCGGTCCGATCATCCTCCTGACCGTGGCCAGCCTCGCCATCTGGATGTACATGCACGTTGATGGACAGGTGGCGTGGTCGACCCGCGAGCCGCTGCAAGGCGCCGAGATGTGGCGCAATATTTTTGCGGGTGGCGCTCTGTGGCTGACGATCTACGGCACGCTGATCCTCAATTTCTGCGATTTTGCCCGCTCAGCGCCGTCTCGCCGCTGCATTCGCCTCGGCAACTTCTGGGGGTTGCCGGTGAACATTCTGGCGTTTGCGGTCATCACCGTGATGCTGTGCGGCGCGCAATTCTCCATCGACGGGCACGTCATCCAAAGCCCCACAGAAATTATTCAATCGATTCCCAGCACTTTCTTTCTAGTGCTGGCCTGCCTTGCATTTCTGATCGTCACCGTGGCGGTGAACATCATGGCCAACTTCGTCGCACCTGCCTTCGTACTGAGCAACCTGGCCCCGCGCTTGCTGACGTTCCGTCGTGCGGGCCTGATAAGCGCAAGCGTAGCCGTGCTGATACTGCCGTGGAATTTGTACAACAGCCCCGTTGTGATTGTGTATTTTCTAGCCGGACTGGGCGCTTTGCTCGGCCCGTTGTACGGCATTATCACGGCCGATTACTGGCTGCTGCGCCGAGGCAAAGTCGACGTCCCACAGCTGTACAGTGAGGCTTGCGATGGTGCTTATCATTACCGTCATGGGGTCAACCCAAAGGCAGTGGCCGCTTTTGTTCCTGCGGCAGTGATTGCCATCGCGCTGGCGTTGGTTCCGGCTTTTGCTGCCGTGTCCGCTTTTTCTTGGCTGTTTGGCGCTGCCATTGCGGCAGCTGTGTATCTGCTAATCAGCGATCGGCATCAGGTGTTTGCGGATGTGAGTGGTGAGTCGATTGCGGTGGACAACGCTTCGCATTGAAAATAGTTGAGTAGAGGTGTGCGCCATATGAAGCGGGGTAACGGAAAATGTAGTCTTCGGCGCCACTCAGCACGCTGCCGCTCGCCCCTTGTGGGGTGCTGACCTGCAGGGCAGTAGTCCTCATTCGAGCAGGCCCTCTATCTCATCGAGCGTAGGCATGGCGGCGGGGACAACAGTCAATTCGCAGTCCAGCGCGACCAGCACTCGCGCATAGGCATTCATGGCTACTGACAGGCTGCCCTTTTCGATGGCGATTACCTTCTGCCGAGGCAGGCCCGCAAGTTCGGCAAGCGCAGCCTGGGTGAGGCCACGATTGAGGCGTTTCTCACGTATCTGTCGGCTCAGTCGCTGCGAGAGGGTTGATATGTCCATGTCTCGTATACGTTACTTTAAAATAGTAAGGTAACGTATACGGTACATTTGGTGGATGGCCAAATGAGGCGTTATCAAAACAGGGACGAGTGGTCCGTTTGAAGCGAAGGGTTTTCGATTGCTAGCGGCGCACTGGGACGGTCAGGTCAAGGCCAGGCTGCCGGCAGGCGAGTATCACCCACAAGGCGTACGCGCCGTCGACATCCCCAAATCCAAAGGCGGAACTCGCCACTTGGGCGTTCCCACTGTAGTAGATCGACTGATCCAGCAGGTATTGCTGCAACAGCTCACGTCAATTTTCGACCCGCCGAGCTGGCCTAATGATTCTGGACACCTTCATCGGGCGCTATGATGGCGCCCAAATTAGAGGTGTGGATTGACTAAAGCCATGCGGGTTTCCCCCTCGCGGAACACAGCGTGAGAGTGGGAGGCAAGACCATTCTGGCATTTGAGACATTACAGTCTGAATTTTCCGACCATCGCCTGCAGATGAACCCCCAAGCGGGCCAGTTCGACGCTGGACGCTGCCGTTTCTTCACTGGCAGCTGATGTCTGCTCAGAAATATCTCGGACGTTGATAACGCTGCGATTGATCTCTTCGGCTACTGCGCTCTGCTGCTCAGCGGCAGCGGCAATCTGTTGATTCATTGACTCGATGGTCGACACCGAGCGTGTGATGCCGCCCAGTGAAACACCCGCACGGCGGGTCAGCTCGACACTGCTGTCTGTCAACAAACGACTGTTTTCAAGGATGCTTGCCACTTGCTGGGTACCGCTTTGCAAACCGGTGATCAGCTGTTCGATCTCTTCGGTGGAGGTCTGGGTACGCTGAGCAAGACTGCGTACTTCATCAGCGACCACGGCGAACCCTCGGCCGGCCTCTCCGGCACGAGCTGCTTCGATGGCGGCGTTGAGCGCCAGTAGATTGGTCTGCTGAGCAACGGACTTGATCACATCCAGGACGCTTCCAATTTTGTCGCTTTCACGCTGGAGGTCCGTCATCGCTACAGTCGAACTCCCTACCTCGGTAGCCAAACGTTCGATCTGAACTATGGCCTGGCGGACCACTTCATTACCTTCGCGTGCTTCACGAGTGGCGTTGACCGCTGCATCGGAAGCGTTCTCGGCGTTACGTGCCACCTCTTGGACGGTGGCGGCCATTTCATTCATGGCCGTGGCCACCTGGTCAGTTTCGATCTTCTGGCTGTTCACCCCTGAGCTGGTCTGCTCCGTGACGGTCGAAAGCTCCTCGGCAGCGCTGGCAATCTGGATTACACCGTCGCGCAGCCCACCGATCAACTCACGCAGATTGATCGTCATGCGCTGCATGCTGTGTTGCAACATGCCAAGCTCGTCTCGACGTGACACCACTTGATCATTCGTCAGGTCGCCATTGGCCACCTGCTCGGCACTGCGGAGGGTTTCCATTAATGGGCCAACGATCAGGCGCGTTATGAGCCAGGCAGCCAGAATACCAAGCAGTAAGGCGCCAAGGGTCGCTCCACTCAGTAGGTTTCGCGCGCCCAGAACATCTTGGCCACGCAGGTCGGCTTGGTTCTGCGCCAGTGCCTTGCTGGCTGCAAAAAGGCTCGTGATGTCATCATTGAGAGCCTGTTGTGCCTTGCCAGCCTTGGCTTGGGCATCACTGAACTGGCCAACAGTCGATCGGTAAGTAACGAGCGCTGCCTGCAGGCGCTGCACACTATCTGCCTGTGCGCCTGGCAGAAGTTCACCGACGGTTTTTGTGTAGGCGCTGGCTTCATCAATAGCTTTTTTGGCGGGCTCTTCGAGTTCGGCTTTGAGACTGTAGGTGTACCCGCGAACTTGAAACCGTGCCTGTTCGACTAACGCTTGGGCTTTTACCACAGCAGCAACTTGTATTGGGTCGCCAGCGTTTAAAGCGACACTGCCTTCAAGCTTGTGCAGTTCAGCCACTGCAGCGTCGGCATTATTGCCAAAAACTGCGCGCGTCGCCTCGCGAGCCTGAATGGCCTGGGTAAAGTCTGTGAAGTGCGCGCGATAACGCTTCACCGACTCAGTGGCTGATTCAATGTGGGGAATATCGAGCGCCGAATCAAAAACTGAACGGCTGTAGGTCAGATGACTGTCCAGGTTGTCCAGCAGCTTGACCACCACCGCCTCATGTTCTGCATCGTAATTCAGGGTGTAAGACAAGCGCCCAATCCGCGTGTCCCTCGCCAAGTCGTTCAGTTTAGCGATGTCCAGAACCCTGTCGCCGCGCTCACTTAACGACTGGACTCCTGACCACCCGGCCAAGGCTATCAGTATCGTCAACACCAGCACCATGCCATAGCCCAAGGTGAGCTTGGATCTAACGCTGATGTTTTCCAGCATCCTGCTAATCACTGAGAACATAATATTTCCTCTGTGCTCATAAAGTTAAACTCGTGAAGACGTTCTTGTCCTCGAGTTAGCAGTCCATAAGATTGGTTATCGACCACATTAGTCGAAAGTAGAGCCTCGGAACGGATCGTTGGCGCTCGGAGTGCCTAGCCGTCTCAAATTCCATGGATCGGCGATCAATGATGTTGAGCAGATACACCCGTACCACTTGTCGACGTGTCGGGAGGGTATCGTTTTGTATGACGTTGTCGATGCCCAGAGTTGAGCCGAACCCGCTTGCCACTTTGGGGATGAAAAAGAAGAAGGGAAAAACAGCGGGCGCCCCGAAAATCCCCGAAGAGTCGGGGGTTATTTTCGGGTGAAAGTTTTCAGGTGTGGACGGTTTTTGGACGTTTTACCTTTTTGGCAATGTTCAAGCCCGGCATTTTCAGAGCCCTAAAACGCCAAAAGCCGCGCAATGCGCGGCTTTCAAGATGGTGGGCCCAGTAGGACTCGAACCTACGACCAAGGGATTATGAGTCCCCTGCTCTAACCAACTGAGCTATAGGCCCTCAGTAGGTCGCGGATTATAGCGATGGTTTCTCGGCTGTGCTATCCGAAAAGTCCGAAACATTCATACGAAGAAATTTCGCGCAGAATTCTTCGGCGCGAAGCGGCAGGCTGACGATGTATCCCTGGATCTGTTCACAGCCTTCCAGGGCGAGGAATTCCTGCTGTTCTTCGGTTTCAACACCCTCGGCGATGACGGTCAGTTGCATGCTGCGGCCGAGGGCGATGATGGCGCGGACGATGGCGGCGTCGTGGGGATCGTCGGGTAAGCCGCGAACGAAAGACTGGTCAATCTTGAGGATGTCCAGCGGCAAGCGCTTCAGGTAGCTGAGCGAGGAGTAGCCGGTGCCGAAGTCGTCGATGGCCAGCTGCACGCCGATTTTTTTCAGCTTGTGCAGCACGGCCAGCGCTTCTTCGGCTTGGCTCATGATGAAGTTTTCGGTGATCTCCAGTTGCAGGCAGCCGGGGCGCAGGTTGCACTCTTTGAGCAATTGCTCGATGCGTTGTAGAAGGTTGGGCTGGCGCAGCTGTGCGCCTGCGAGGTTCACCGAGAGTGGGCCAAACGGTTTGTAGGTTTTATTCCACTCGCACATCTGCCGGCAGGCGTTTTCCAGCACCCAATCCCCGATTTGCATGATCGTGCCGTTTTCTTCGGCCAGAGGGATGAAGTGCTCGGGCGGCACGTCGCCAAAGGTCGGGTGACGCCAACGAAGAAGTGCTTCTGCGCCCACCAAACGTTGGGACAGCAAGCTGAGTTTCGGTTGATAGCAGAGGGTGAACTGGTTGCGCTCGATGGCGCGTCTGAGTTCATGCTCCAGCGCGATCCGTTCGCTGGCCTGGGCGGTTAGGTCGCGGGTGTAGCTTTCCACCCGGTTACGGCCCTTGGCTTTGGAGCGGTACATCGCGGCGTCGGCGTTTTTAATCAGCGTCGCCACATCATTGCCGTCGGCAGGGAACAGGCAGGTGCCAATGCTGGCACTGATGAAAAACTCATGTTCGCCCGCTTGGAATGGCGCGCTGAAGCACGCCAATAGCTTGTTTGCGACGATTTCTGCGTCATTGGCGTGCGCCAGACCGGGCAGCAGAATGATGAATTCATCGCCCCCTAGGCGCGAGACAGTGTCCACGTCGCGCAGCTGTTCTTTGAGGCGCTGGGCGATGCCTTTGAGCAACAGATCGCCCACTGGATGGCCTAGGCTGTCGTTGATGTGCTTGAAGCGGTCTAGATCGAGGAAAAGTACGGCGCCTTGGCCGCTGGCTTCCTGACTATGGCAGAGCGCAGTTTGCAGGCGGCTTTCGAACAGGGTGCGATTGGGCAGGCCGGTGAGGGGGTCGTGGTGCGCCTGATAGTCGAGACTGGCTTGCGCGTGCTTGAGGCTTGAGATATCTGCGAACACTGCAACGAAATGCGTGACCACCTGCTCCGGATTTCGCACAGCGCTGATGGTAAGCCAGCTCGGGTACAACTCACCGTTTTTGCGACGGTTACTGATTTCGCCCTGCCAATGACCCTCGGCGGTCAGTTGGTACCACATGGCTGCATAAAACGCGCTGTCATGCTGGCCCGATGCGAGTAGGCGCGGTGTCATGCCCAAGGCTTCTTGTTCGCTGTAGCCGGTAATCTCGGTGAAGGCACGGTTCACTGCATTGATGTTCTGCAGGGTGTCAGTGATCAACACACCTTCGGCGGTGCTTTCGAATACGGTGGCGGCCAACAGCAGCTTTTCTTGCATCTGTTGGCGCTCGGTGATGTCGCGGGCAATGGTCAGCATGCAGCTTTCACCGCCAATGGGCAGCGGCCTTGCAGAAACCTCACACAGCCTTATCTCTCCGTCCTTGCGGCGTATATGGCTAATGAAGTCACGCACGTAGCCATCGCGCTGAAGCAGCGTGAGCATCATGTCTCGCTGTTTAAGGTTGGCCCATATACCGAGATCGATGGTCGAGCGGTCGAGTGACATCGCGCCGCTGTAGCCTGTGATGTGGGTATAGCCGTCGTTGACTTCGATTAACAGACCGTCGCTCAGGCGGGTGATGAGCATGCCGTCTGGCGATGAGTGAAACGCCTTGGCAAACTTCTCCTCAGAGATTTGCAGTTGCTGTTGCGCGTCTTTAAGTGGGCTGATGTCACGAACTACCACCACCAACGCCGGGGTAGAGTCGAGGTCGAAGGTTTCGGCCGAGATCAGTCCGGTGAACAAGCGGCCATCGACGCGTCGAAAGGGCAGTTCAAGGTTGCGAATGCTGCCACTCTGCAGGCGCATCAGAAGGCTTGGACCGATGCCTGGAATGCCCCAGATATTCAATTCGGTAGGGGTTTTGCCGATGACTTGGTCTGCTGCAAGTCCTATCTGTTCTTCGAATGCTTTGTTTACCTCAAGGATGCATCCGTCGGATAGCCGGGCAATAACTAAAATATCCGGGCATTGAGTGAACACCGAGGCGAACTTTCCTTCGGACAAACGAAGGGCATTCTCGGTTTGCTTGGTTTCACTGATGTCGATCATCAGGCCGCGCATTACTTTTACTTGGCCATGCTCGATCAAACTGACGATATTACGAATCCAGATGACCTTGCCATCCGCTCGATAGACGCGGTAATCATGGCTATGGCCCCGGCCTAGACGGGTTTCCTGATCACAAAAGCGTTGCGCTTGCACGACATCTGCCGGGTGCACAATGCTGTGCCAAAAGCCAGGCTCGAGCCAGCGAGCCAGTGAGTAACCAAGCAGGTTTACCGCATGAGGTGATACGTAGCTGTAGGTGTAATCAACTACGTTTGCCTCCCAAGCAATGGCCGAAAGGCTCTCTACCAGCCCGCGGTAATGGTATTCGCTGGTGCGCAGTTCTTGTTCCAGTGCGACGCGGCGGGCGATTTCCGAACTCAGGCGGCGGTTGATGCGAATCACCACAACCAACACGATGGACAGCAATAACAGGCCTGGGAGGCCATAGAAAAGAAAACCCCGCCAGAACCTCGGGTGGTGGATTGTGCCTCCAACCCAGCGCTCTTGAATGCTGCTGATGTCTGTAGGGCTCAAGTCTGCAAACGTCTTGTTCAGAATGCCGAGCAATATCTTTTGCTCTCGCGGAACTGCCATTGCCAGTTGGTAGCGGTAGGGCGTTTCACCACTGACATAAATGCCTTCGAGATTTAACTGGCGCAGGCTCCAGACACTGGACGCCAAATCACCTACCACCGCATCGACTTCGCCCATAGCCAAGGCCTTTAAGGCCGAGCCGACGTTGGGTAATGGCGTCAGATGAAGTTCGGGGTGCTGGGCGCGCAGGAGTTCGTGGGGCGCGTAATTGTCGACGACTGCGACCTTCAGGCCTTCGAGATCGTTTAGATTGCGCGGCTGTACGCCACCTTTGTGGGCGAGGATGACGATCGGAAAATCCAGATAGGGCAGGGTAAACGCCAGATACCGCTGCCGTTCGGGTGTTGACATGGCGCTGGGTAACAGGTCGATATCGCCCGTTTTGGCTTTGTTCAGCACCTCATTCCAACTCTTTTGCGCAATCGGTTTCAAGGTGATCCCGAGTCGCTTTTCGATCAGCAAAACGTATTCTGCTGCAAGCCCTCGATAGTTTCCTTGGGCGTCGCGAAACTCAAAGGGTGGCCACGAGTCGTCCACTCCGAGACGAAGTTCTTTGTGTGAACTAAGCCAGCCTTTCTCCTCATCGGAAAGAGTCAGGGCGTTAGCCGTTACTGTCGCGCCGCACATGTAGATTAAGAAAACGGCCGGCAGTCGTGACATGGCAGCCTCAATATAGGCAGTCGGTAATGAGACGAGTGTAGTCGGGCCGAAGCAGGTGGGGGGGCGGGAGGAACTTAATTCTGCAGAATGCAAAACCCCCAGCGAGCCGGGGGTTTTGGTGTTGCCTATCTACTTATGCGTGAAGCTTACTCGTCGAGGAACGAGCGTAGATGCTCGCTTCGCGTCGGGTGGCGCAGCTTGCGCAACGCCTTGGCCTCGATCTGACGAATTCGCTCACGCGTTACGTCAAACTGTTTACCGACCTCTTCCAGCGTATGGTCAGTATTCATGTCGATGCCGAAGCGCATGCGCAGAACCTTGGCTTCACGGGCGGTAAGGCCCGAGAGTACTTCGCGCGTTGCTTCTTTGAGGCTTTCGACCGTGGCGACATCGATTGGCGACTGCATAGTCGAGTCTTCGATGAAGTCACCCAAGTGCGAATCTTCGTCGTCACCAATCGGCGTTTCCATGGAGATCGGCTCTTTAGCGATCTTCAATACCTTGCGGATTTTATCCTCGGGCATTTCCATGCGTTCGCCCAGCTCTTCCGGGGTCGGTTCGCGACCCATTTCCTGCAACATCTGCCGGGAAATACGGTTGAGCTTGTTGATGGTCTCGATCATGTGCACCGGAATACGGATGGTGCGGGCCTGGTCGGCGATCGAGCGAGTGATCGCCTGACGGATCCACCAGGTGGCATAAGTCGAGAACTTGTAACCACGACGGTATTCGAACTTGTCCACCGCTTTCATCAAGCCGATGTTGCCTTCCTGGATTAGATCGAGGAATTGCAAGCCACGGTTTGTGTACTTCTTGGCGATGGAGATCACCAGACGCAAGTTCGCTTCAACCATCTCTTTCTTCGCGCGGCGGGCCTTGGCCTCACCGATCGACATGCGACGGTTGATGTCCTTGATCTCGGAAATCTTCAAACCTGTTTCGGTTTCGAGTGCGGTCAGCTTCTGCTGGCAACGCTGGATATCGACTTGCAGGCGGCCAATGGCTTCAGCGTATTTGCTTTTGCCTTTAGCCAGCGCGTCGGTCCAGCTTTCGTCGACTTCGTTGCCTGGGAACTGGCGAAGGA
Source organism: Pseudomonas sp. (assembly GCF_026224925.1). Classification (GTDB taxonomy): domain Bacteria; phylum Pseudomonadota; class Gammaproteobacteria; order Pseudomonadales; family Pseudomonadaceae; genus Aquipseudomonas. The sequence goes on from NZ_JAMFRV010000568.1 coordinate 12,723, forward strand.
AATCGGCGCGAGGCATACGTGCATCACGTACACACAGCTGCATGATTGCGCGCTCTTGAGCACGTAAGCGCTCTAGTGCACCGCGAACACGCTCGACCAGGCCTTCAAACTGTTTAGGAACCAGTTTGATCGGCATGAACAGCAAAGCCAGCTCTACCAGTTCGGCAGTTGCTTGCTTGCTGCCACGACCATGCTTCTTCAGCGCTTTGCGGGTGATTTCCATTTGATCGGAAACCGCACCGAAGCGCGCTGCAGCAATGATCGGGTCAGGGCCGCTTTCGACCTCTTCCTCTTCGTCGGTTGCACCTTCCTTGTCTTCTTCTTCGTCGTCGTCGCCTTCTGGCTTCGCCGCTTTGGGATCTACAGGAGGTGGGACCTCGGCCGGAGCCGCAATGCCGTCGTCCGGGTCGATATAACCGCTCAGAACGTCAGAAAGGCGTCCACCTTCGGTCGTAACTCGTGTGTACTCGGAAAGAATATGGTCAACCGTGCCAGGGAAGTGCGCGATTGCGCCCATCACTTCACGGATGCCTTCTTCAATACGCTTGGCGATTTCAATTTCGCCTTCACGAGTCAGAAGCTCGACCGTACCCATTTCACGCATATACATGCGCACGGGGTCGGTGGTGCGACCAATGTCGGTCTCAACTGCCGCCAATGCTGCGGCCGCTTCTTCTGCGGCCGCCTCATCGGTGTCAGCTTGAGCCAACAGGAGTGCATCCGCATCCGGGGCACTCTCGAATACGTTGATCCCCATGTCGTTAATCATGCGGATGATGTCTTCCACTTGCTCCGGATCTGAAATATCTTCGGGCAGGTGGTCGTTGACCTCCGCGTAAGTCAGGTAACCCTGCTCACGACCTCGGGTGATCAACTCTTTGAGGCGAGACTGCTGTTGCGCTTTTCCGGACATAACACCCTATCCACTGAAGGTCTTGGCGGGCAAAAAACAAGCCGAGGATTATACCCGAGCTATGACCTCACGCGCCAGTTGAGGTCGGGTTTTGTGCAGGAACATTACGAATTAATAGGTCGCGTAGTTGAGTTTTCTCTTCTGCGCTTAGCTCGGATTGCCGTGCTTTCCTGATTAGATGTTCCAGGCTGCGCTCGCGTTGGCGGGCGGATAAGCTAGTTATAGTGTCGAAAAACTGTTGTTCAAGGTTATCGGCCTCAATCAGCCATTCTTTCTCTGCTAATGCGCGTAACAGTCGGCCTTGTTCTGTGCCATGCCAGCGCGCAATCAGTTGAAGTGAACGCAACTTCGGATTTTTCTGCAGTGCTTCGAGCAGAGCGACCAGTAATTGCGCGTAAATATGATCTTCTGCAGCAAAGTGGCTGGCATCTTCGACTTTCTCGGCCAGTTGCGGATGATGCAGGAGCGTTCTCAGTGCGGTCAGCGTTGGCGGTTCTACCGTCGCTGGCGTGCGGGGCCCGCGGGGTTCGAAGTCAGGTCGTTTGCCCTTCTTGTCCCAAGGTTTCTTTTCCCATTTTTTCTGACTACCGGCTTTCTTGGTCCACTCCGGTTGCGCTTCATAACCATTGTCTGGCTGAAAGTCAGCGTAGTCCGGTATGGCGTCGTAATCGATATTCGGGTCATAACTGGGTGGCGCTTCTTGCGGCGCGCTCTGCACCAGTTGATGCATGGCCTCAGTGTTGAGTCCGGTGATTTCAGTTAGGCGCTGACGCATCAGCGTTCGTAAATTGGCGCCCGGTACTTTGTCGATCAGCGGCGCAGCCAGGGTTGCCATGTGGGCTTTACCCTCCAGCGAGCGCGGGTCGGCCTCTTTGGTCAACTGCTCGAAAAAGTAGTCAGCCAGCGGTTGTGCGTGCTGGTTGATCCGCGCCTTGAACGCGTCGGTTCCTTCGGAACGGACCAGCGTGTCTGGGTCTTCGCCTTCGGGCAGGAATAAAAATCGTGCCCGGCGTCCGTCCTGAAGGCTCGGCAATGCGGCCTCTAGCGCGCGCCAGGCAGCATTGCGGCCAGCCTGATCGCCGTCGAAACAAAACAGTACGTTGGGCACCACCCGAAAAAGTTTCTTGAGGTGGTCTTCGCTGGTGGCGGTGCCTAGCGTGGCGACGGCATTACGCAAGCCCTGTTGGGCGAGGGCGATGACGTCCATGTAGCCCTCGACGACTATTATTTCGTCAAGGTTGCGGCTGTACTTTCGCGCTTCGAACAGGCCGTACAGCTCCTGTCCTTTATGAAATACGGGCGTTTCCGGTGAGTTCAAGTACTTGGGCTTGTCGTCACCCAGTACTCTGCCGCCAAAAGCGATGACTCGTCCACGACTGTCGCGGATAGGAAACATCACGCGGTCGCGAAAGCGGTCGTAGCGTTTGCCCGTCTCGGCATTTTCAATCAGCAGGCCAGCATCGATCATGGTCTTCTGCTGGAGCGTGTCACTGCTCAAGTGTTTGTGTAGGTTGTCCCAGCCGGGCGGGGCAAAGCCAAGGCCAAAATCGCGGGCGATTTCTCCCGACAGCCCCCGGCCTTTCAAGTAATCCACCGCGGCTTTGCGCGTTGGGTGGCTTTTCAGGGCCTGGCGGTAAAACTCGGCAGCTGCCGTCAGTAGGGGGTAAAGCGGTGAATCAGTAGGCTGACGGGGCTTTTGCCCTTTGACGCTCTGTTCGCGCGGCACTTCCATGCCAGCGGCTTTAGCAAGTTCTTCGACGGCCTGAGGAAAGTCCAGGTTGTCGTGGTCCATCATGAAGCCCAGTGCGTTACCGCCTGCGCCGCAACCAAAGCAGTAATAAAACTGTTTGTCGGGGCTGACGCTGAACGATGGGGTTTTTTCTTTGTGGAATGGGCAGCAGGCGCTGTAGTTCTTCCCGGTTTTCTTCAATTGCAGACGTGAGCTGACAACATCGACAATGTCGGTGCGGTTCAACAGGTCGTCAATGAAGCTTTGGGGAATTAGCCCGGCCATGGCGTTCTCATCATCAGACTGCCCGCCAGCAAAATCGTGGCGAAACTAATACGCAGCGACATTGGCCATTACGAGCCAGTGTGTTCACTAAGCTGACATTGAGAGACGCTACCTGATTGAGCTCCTTTCGAAGATCAATTAGGCGTGCTCGTCATGTGCATTGGTCGTCGTCAGTGTAGACGTGATCGATGCAACCTGAGTCGTTGTCGAGTCAGAGCAAGACGTGTCTTGACGGGATTTGTCTTAGTCGCAGTTGACGTGCACCTGCGGCTTAGACAGCCTCTGTCAATGGATCATGAGGCTTGATGTGCAACTGCCGGCAGCCCGACTTTTAGGCCGGGCGTGGCAGAAGCGTGCGACGGATGTCTGTAAATTAATACAGACGAACGGCGCGGCGCTGCTCGCGCTGAACTTTCTTGGCGTGACGCTTAACAGCGGCTGCTGCTTTGCGTTTACGCTCAGAAGTCGGCTTCTCGTAAAATTCGCGGCTACGAACTTCAGCCAGAACACCGGCTTTTTCGCAGGAGCGCTTGAAACGACGCAGAGCTACGTCGAAGGGTTCGTTCTCTTTAACTTTGACGGCTGGCATCCAGAGCTACCTTCTTTCATTACCGGGGTCAACGCCTGGTGCAAAAACTGCACTTAAGTACGTCGGTTTTTAAGGGTTGCGGATGTTAACCCCTCATTGAGAGGAATGCAAAGCCTCTGATCGAAAAGCGCTGGCCGGGGCCTGGAGCGACGACTATTATGCGCGCCTTCGATTCAGCCTCTACAAGGCGCAAACCCATGCTAGTACTGGGATTAGAGACATCGTGCGACGAAACTGGTGTCGCACTTTACGACAGTGAAAAAGGCTTGCTGGCTGACGCTCTGTTCAGTCAGATAGACCTGCATCGCGCTTACGGCGGTGTTGTGCCGGAGCTGGCTTCAAGGGATCACGTGAAGCGCATGCTGCCCTTAATCCGCCAAGTATTGGCCGAAGCGGGCTGTGTCGCGACCGAAATCGATGCCATTGCTTATACCGCAGGCCCCGGCCTGGTTGGCGCTCTATTGGTTGGTGCCTCCTGTGCGCAGGCATTGGCATTCGCGTGGGGGATTCCTGCCTTGGGCGTGCACCACATGGAAGGACACCTGCTGGCGCCTATGCTGGAAGAGAATCCGCCGCAGTTCCCGTTCGTCGCTTTATTGGTCTCCGGCGGCCATACGCAGTTGGTTCGGGTCGACGGCATTGGTGAGTACGAGCTAATGGGCGAGACCCTGGATGACGCCGCGGGTGAAGCCTTCGACAAGACGGCGAAGATGATGGGCCTGCATTATCCGGGCGGTCCGGAAATCGCTCGGCTGGCAAGTCAGGGTGTACCTGGACGCTTTGTATTTCCACGGCCGATGACCGATCGACCAGGTCTGGATTTCAGTTTCAGTGGTCTGAAAACCTCCGCCCTGAATACGTGGCAGCAACGCCAAAGCGCTGGAGACGACAGTGAGCAAACCCGCTGCGACATCTCTCTGGCCTTCCAGCATGCGGTGGTAGAGACTTTGACCATCAAGTGCAAGCGAGCCCTCAAGCAAGCCGGCCTCAAGCGCTTGGTCATTGCCGGTGGGGTCAGCGCTAACAAGGCGTTGCGTGTGTCGTTGGAGAAAATGCTCGGGGAGCTGCATGGCAATGTGTTTTATGCACGGCCAGAGTTCTGCACGGATAACGGCGCGATGATCGCGTTCGCCGGGTGCCAGCGTTTGCAGGCCGGGCAGAAAGAAGAGTTGAACATCAGTGTGCAAGCGCGGTGGCCGATGGAGCAGTTGTCCGGGTTGTGACGGGTGTCAATCTGAGTCGGGTTCATCCGGAACATTTAAAAATGCCGTTCGCGCCCTGCAAACAGGTCGCGTAAATTACCGCGGTGGCGCCAGACAACAAGTACGGTGAGGATGCTCATTGGCAGCAGCGCTTCTGGTTGTTGCCATGCCAGCACCGGCAAGGCGAGTGGGGTGGCAATCAGGGCGGCCAGCGAGCTGGTGCGGGTCAACAGCAACACCAGCAGCCAGGCGCAGATCGCGACGGCGGCGGCAGGCGGGTACAGTCCCAGCAACATGCCGGCTGCCGTTGCAACGCCCTTGCCGCCTCGAAAGCGGAAGTACACCGGAAAAAGATGGCCGAGTACCGCGCAAAGTCCTACCCAGGCTTGATCTTGCAGGTTGAGGCCAA
>NZ_JAMFRV010000569.1 GCF_026224925.1 Pseudomonas sp.
ACCTCAGTGGTTCTGGAAGCCGGTGCTACGCACTGGCATCGAAATAAATTTCGGCGGAGGTGGCGAAAACCCGCAATGGTTTTGCTGGGTGCGCTGGACCTGCCGCCGGGATGGACTCGCTTGACGCTCGTTTGACACCGAGCTGACACTATTCCTAGCTTTCTTGAATCCTTATCCCGAATCGTAATAAACTCGCTTTATATGTCAAACTACTAAAAAATTCTTTTGATATGCCCTGAGGTTATTATGAATCTGCATCAATTCCGTTTTGTGCGTGAGGCCGTCCGTCAAAACTACAACCTGACAGAAGCCGCCAAAGCGCTGTACACCTCGCAGCCAGGCGTGTCCAAGGCGATCATCGAGCTTGAGGAAGAGTTGGGCGTGGAGATTTTTACGCGCCACGGTAAGCGGGTCAGATCACTGACGGAACCGGGTCGCATCATCCTGGTATCGGTAGAAAAGATTCTCCAGGAGGTCGAAAGCCTGAAGCGCATCGGTAAAGACTATGCCGCCCAGGATCAAGGCAACCTGACTATTGCCGCCACGCATACGCAGGCGCGCTACTCGCTGCCGGCGGCGGTCGCGGAGTTCAAGAAGCGTTTTCCGAAGGTGCGACTGTCGATTTTGCAAGGCAATCCGACCCAGGTGGCCGAGATGGTGCTCCATGACCAGGCCGACCTGGCGATCGCGACCGAGGCCATCTCCAGTTACAAGGATCTGGTCTCGCTGCCCTGCTTCCAGTGGCATCACGTGGCCGTCGTCCAGCCAGACCATCCGCTGTTGGAAAAGCGCAGTCTTACGCTCGAGGACTTAGCCCAATACCCGCTGATCACCTACGATCCAGCGTTTGCCGGCCGGGCCAAGATCAATCATGCGTTCGCCCTGCGCAACCTGACGCCCGACGTAGTACTCGAAGCGATCGACGCCGATGTGATCAAGACTTACGTGGAACTGGGCCTCGGAGTGGGATTGATGGCGGACATCGCGTACAACGCCGAACGCGACAAAAACCTCAGGGTGATTCCGGCTGGCCATCTGTTCGGCAGCAATCTGACGCGCCTCGCGCTCAAACAAGGTGCTTATCTGCGCAGTTATGTATACACGTTGGTCGAATTGCTCTCGCCCACGCTGAGCCGCAAGTTGATCGAACAAGCGCTGCGCGGCGAGCATGAAAACTACGAACTGTAAGCTTGCAGCCCTTGGGGAAAACGCTGTGCACAGGGGAATTGCGTCGGTTTATGATTGCTGCGCAATCAATTAATGTGCGGTCCCACCTCTCGTTAGAACAAGGAAGATCCATGCCCGTTTTGTCTTCTGCCGCGCGCTTCGCGGCTACCGTTATTAGCCTTACCGCGTTTGCCGCGTTTGCCGCGGCTCCTGCGCGCGCCGCGTCCGACACGCCGATCAAAGTCGGCATCGACCTGTCAAGCACCGGCCCCGCCGCCGCCATCGGCATCACCAGCAAGAACGCGATGTTGATGTGGCCGGCCACTCTGGGCGGACATCCGGCGCAGTACACCATCCTCGACGATGGCTCGGACCCGGGCGCGGCGGTGCGCAATGTGCGCCGGTTCGTGTCGGAGGACAAGGTCGACGTGGTGGTTGGACCTAACACCACGCCGTCGGCGCTTGCGGCGCTGGATGCGGTGGCTGAGACCGGCACGCCGATGATTACGCTGGTGGGCACCTCCAACGTGGTCGAGCCACAGCAGGGCAAGCGCATCTGGGCCTTCAAGATGGCACAGAACGACGCTGCCATGGCCGACGTGGTGACGCGGTATATGTCGAATCACAATGTGAAGACGATAGGGTTTATCGGGTTTTCCGACGGCTACGGTGAAAGCTGGTTGCAGCAAATGACGAAATTCGCCGAGCTACGCCACATACAGATTGTTGATGTCGAGCGCTACAACCGCACCGATGCCAGCGTGACCGGTCAGGTGCTTAAGGTCATGGCCACCAAGCCCGATGCGATCCTGATTGCGGGCGCGGGGACACCGGCCGTGCTGCCGCAGCGCACACTGATAGAACGCGGGTACAAAGGTCCGATCTACCAAACGCATGGCATCGCCACACCGGAGTTCATCCGCTTAGGCGGCAAGGACGTCGAAGGCACCCTGTTCCCGACGCAACCGGTCGTGGTGGCACGCGATCTGCCCGCTGATAATCCGATCAAGAAAACCGCGCTCGATTTTGTGACCCGCTATGAAGCGCGTTATGGCGCGGGTAGCGTGACTCAGTTTGCCGGGGATGCTGCGGGCGTGTATCCGTTGTTGAACGATGCGGTGACTCGGGCGTTGAAGACGGCTCAGCCCGGAACTCCGGAGTTTCGTGCGGCTTTGCGCGACTCGCTTGAGCAGACACATGAATTGGTGGTGCCCAACGGTATTGTTAGTACCAGCAAGGCCGACCATGTTGGACTCGACCAGCGGGCCAGCGTAATGGGGATCATCAAGGGTGGCCAGTTTCATTATTTGAGCCAGTGATCGCGGGATGAGCGGTGTTTGAATAGGCTAGTTGGAGTAAACAGTCACGCACCGCTTGTCTGAGCGAGAGTTTTCGGACATAATTTCGGTCTTGCCCGGGGGTTACCACTCGGACACGCCAAGCGGGTTC
>NZ_JAMFRV010000570.1 GCF_026224925.1 Pseudomonas sp.
ATTGATGGCTGGCGAAGCCTTAGCTCGCGCAATGGTTGCTGCAGATTGAAACGGCCGATCAGCGTCAGTCCTTCGTCCAGACAGGCGTTGGCCGTTCGGTTGTCACTCTGCAAAAAGGCCACTTCAGCCATTGCCAGATAGAGCTCGGTTTCGAGGCTGTGCATACCTTGCTGATTAGCCTGACGTTGCAGCGCTTGCAATCGCTGCATCGGCTGCTCAGCCTGGTTTAAATAGACTTCCGCCAATACCAATAAGTATTCAATATGCGGGATCAATTCCAGGGTTGCCGGGGGCGCATGTTTCGCTGGCGCACTGCGCATGTAAAGCAATACTTTGACCAAGGCTTCCCGGACTAACCCCGGACGACCTTGTTGCAGCCAGAAGTGACTACTGACTTGCAGTAACACCCCTCTCCAGCAGTAATCCGGCACATGATTTTGCTGCATCACCCGCTCTGCATCACGCAACCAGACAAAGGCCCGGGCATAGTCCGCCTGATTAGCCTCCAGTATCGCCAAACCCAAGAAACCAAACAGCGCTAACTTGTCTTTACTGCGCAGGCATTGTTCTAGCCCAGTCTGGAAATGCCTTCGTGCGCACTGATCCAGCCCCTGACGCAAGGCCAGACGACCACGACGCAACGAAATTCGGCCCAACAGCGGACCTGCAACTGCATGCTGGGATAGCAGTAACTCGTGTACTTTTTGCAGCGTGCTTTCACTGCGTTGCAATGCGCCACGCTGTTCCAGCAATTGTGCGTGATCCAGTTCCAATAACGCCTCAAACAGCAAGGACCCTTCACCTCGTGCCAGACACAGCGCCGCGCGGTTGTGCACCAAGGCCTCGTCGAACTCACCGTTAAGCAGTGCTTGTTGGGTCATTCCGGAGAGACACAGCACTCGACAAGACCACGCGTCATGGGCCAGGTGAGCACACGCATCGTGAAAATGTCCCATCGCACCTTCAGCATTGCCCCACAGGTGCTGCAGCCAACCCTGTTGTGTCTGCCAGGCGGCGATGAAGTCGCGTTGTTGCACCGCGCAGGGTTGGGGCAAGAAGCGTCCGAGATGCTCCAGGCAAGCAGCAGCCAGGTCGAAACGACCGGTGTAGATGAGCGCAGAACTGGTCAGTCGGATGAGGTGCGGCGTACCGCGCATCAAGTCAGCAAAACGCTCGTACAGATCGAGCAACAGCGCAATATTCTGGCCCTGTAGCAGGTAGGAAAAATCGTAATGCTGCAGAAGGCTGACCGCAACTTCATAGTGCTCGGCCTGCACGGCATGCTCCACTGCAGACTGCCAATCACCCTCAGCACTGAACCACTGGCAGGCACGACGGTGCCAAGAGCGCCGCTCGGGCCAACCCTCATCGCGCAGGCATCGAGCCAGCGGAGGAAAGACTTGAAGCCACTCGTTATCGTGCTCCCACGGCTCAATAAACCCGCCGATATCTTGCAAAGTCTTCAGCCATTTCCCGCCTTCGCCTGCGCCGAACAAGTGTTCACACAGACTCGAATTAAAGCGCGGTAAATGAGCCAATACTCGCCAGGCTTCTGCCAGTTCCGGATCAAGCCCGGCGAACAGCTCATGCTCAAGGTATTCAAATAGCGTTTGGGAACAGTGTTGCTTGCGCGGCGGCCGTGTGGTGTTTTCAGGCGCAATCCACTCAGCCGGATTCAGCAAGGCGACTCGAACGCCAACGCACCAACCGGCACTTTCCGCCACTATCGCGGCGCCTGCATCTAAGGGCCACTCGGCAGGCTCACTGATCAATAATTGCTCAACTTCAGCAAGATTGAACGCCAGCGCCGGGCCGTCGCGCTCAAACAATTCACCGCTCAGCAGCAACCGTGGCCAGTTGCACATCGGTCGCCGACGCGCAGCTATCCACCAGGTCACAGATGGGCTGCTAATGGTTAGAAAACGATCGAGGCACTGGTCCAGTTCAGGCGCAGGCATGCGGCAATAGTCGTCCAACACGATCCAGCATGGCGATTGCCACTGCACCAAATGATGCAACAAACTGGCTTCATCGCTGCTGGGAAGGCCCAAAGCGTTAGCAAGCTGGACACAAAAATCGGTTGGCGTCTGCGCTTCACCGCCCATAGGCAGCCACGTGATCCGGCAATCTACCGGCGCATGACCAATACATTCGCCGAGCAAGGCGCTTTTGCCGCTTCCCGCTGGCGCACACAGTAGTTTCACTCGGGCGCTGGAGGTCAAACACGGTACGGTTAACCGCTCACGCGACATGTGTTGCGGCGACAGTCGCGGCCTGTAGTCCGGACGGCCCGAATGAACGGTAAAGGCAGTCATGGGAGCGTCCCTTTTATTATTATCACCTTACGCGCCCACACTATGCCGTTCGCCAGCGATGGATGTAGGAATATTCGGCTCAGTGATCATCCTACATAAAAAAAGCCACTTACATTGCTGTAAGTGGCTTCAGGTTTACCGAACTAGCGCTTTAGAGGGTTAGCGGATACCTGCGTTACGCAATGCGTTGGGGGTAAAGTCGGAAACGTGGAATTTCTGATCGAACTGGTAGCCGTGTTTCTCCTCGTTCTTCATGCCCAAGGCGATGTAACGACCGGCGTTCAGGTCATACAGGGCCTCAAGCGTATACGCGGCGGCTTGGCGGGCGTAGTGATACTCCGCATGACCTTCGGCGACACGCCACAGTGCGCCACGACCATCGTAGTGATCGACCAGCGCGACTTGCCAGCTGTCCTCGTCGATGTACATGTGACGCTTGGCATAAATATGGCGCTGACCGGACTTCAAGGTACCGATGACTTCCCAGACCCGGTGCAACTCGTAGCGAGTCAGGTCTTGGTTGATGTGCCCGGCCTGGATCACGTCGCTGTACTTGAGGGTCGGCTGATCCAGTTTGTAGCTATTGTAGGGAATGTACATTTCTTTCTTGCCGACCAGTTGCCAGTCGTAGCGATCAGGTGCGCCAGAAAACATGTCGAAGTTGTCCGATGTACGCAAGCCATCAGCCGCAGTACCCGGCCCGTCATACGCCACTTGCGGTGCACGGCGCACACGACGTTGACCAGCGTTGTAGATCCAGGCTTCGCGTGGCTCTTTCACTTGATCGAGTGTTTCGTGAACCAGTAATACGTTGCCCGCCAATCGTGCAGGCTTGGTCACTTCTTGTTTGAAGTAGGTCAGGATATTGGCACTGGCTTCTTTGTCTATATCCGGGATGTCTTCTGGCGCTCCGATATCCTCTTCGAACGTCACTGAGTCAAACGCACCGTTAGTTTGCGGGGTCACCTGAGTGATGGTGCGGTGTACGTTGCCACCGTGGTAGCGGGTGATGTGGTTCCACAGCACTTCGTTGGCGGTTTTCGGAATCGGGAACGCGTAATAGCGACTCTCGGAAAAGTTGGCCAAGCCATTACCGTCGTTGATCGTGGTTACCGTGGTGGCGCTTTTCTTTGCCAGGTCATAGATCCGTTGCGGCAACGCGAACGTGCGGTGCGTCGTATAGACCGGAATCCTATACGTGTCGGGATAACGCTGGAACATCGCTTGCTGACCATCGGAGAGCTTGTCTTTGTACTGGGCTACGTTGGCGGCAGTGATGACGAACAGCGGTTTCTCATTGGCGAACGGGTCGGACAGAAAGCCTTTGTCATCTACTGTACCGGCGTTGACGGGCAAACCGCCAGTGTAGGCTGGAATGGTTCCGGCAGCGTTACCGGCCATTTCCGCGCCTACGGGGGTCAGACTTTTGCCCAGTTTGGCGGCTTCTTCCGCCGACACCGCGGCCATTACGTTGGCGGCCAACAGGCTTAACGCCAGGACGCCGCATTGCAGGAATATCTTGCGCATAGTCATGTCCTTGTTAAACCGATCAGAAGTTCACGCCGACGCTCAGCGAAACGAAGTCGCGATCGATCAAAGTGTTGTAGTCACCACCAAAGAAGTCGGTGTAGTTCAGGCTCGCGGTGTACGTGTTGCGGTAGTCGGCATCAACGCCGAGGCTGACCGCTTTGGCGCCTTTGTTGAATAGACCGTTGGGGCCATAACCGTTTACGTCATGGGACCAGGACAGGCTTGGCTTTAGGTTCACGCCGGCAAAGACGTTGGCGTAGTCGAGAATTGCCCGTGCGCGATAACCCCATGCAGTCGCCGTCACAAAACCCTTGGTATCGCCGTTGAAACCATAAGCGCCATAGACCGAATCTCGGCCATAACGAAGCTCATCCGTGGACTCTAGACCGCCGACGTGCACGACAGCGGCTTCGCCGACCACGGTCAGACGCTCAGCGCCCAGCACTTGATCGAAAAAGTGCGTCAGGGTCGATTGGATCTGGGTGATCTCTTTGCGCCGATAGCCTTGGTTGTCGGCACCGGGCGAGGTAGCAATCGGTGATGCTGCGCCGCCTGCGATTGGGTTAATCAGCGCCAGGGTCAGGTCAGTGGTGTTGAGTTGTACTGGTGCATTTGGCCGATAGCTGATTTCACCGTTCCAGGCAGTACCCTCAGGCAAGGTGGTGGCAAAACTGGCACCGAACAAACGCACGTTTTCCGGGTACTCAAGGTAGTACTGACCGTTACCGAGCATGGTGCTCTGCGCCAAACCAGCGGCAGCGGTAGCGCCTGCCAGTCCGCCGGCGGTAGCAGCAATGCTTGGGATAGCACTCAACGTCGCCAAACCAGCGGTTTTAGTACTCAAGACCGGCGTACGACTGTGCAGGTTTTCGAAATACAGACCGTACTCCGTAGCGTCACCCAACCAGCGCAATGCGCCACCGAATTGCCCGTTGTTACTCGGATCGCGGCTGCTGCCCCGAGGAACGACCACGCCTTCAGATGTAGTCTGGAAGCCTTGACCATACGCAGCGGCAATCGGCTGTAATGGCGCGATGGCCGGGCTGCCCACGGTGTAGTTGTTGTTACAGCCCTCTGCAACGACGTCGTTACCGAAGAAAGTGCCGCAGTTATCGACCACCGTCTCTTGCCAGCGCACTTGATAAAAACCTTCAACACTCAGCTTGTCGGTCAAACTTTGGGAAGCGAAGACCATGGGAACCGGTATCAGGCCCTCTTTGAGCTCCGCGCCAGGGCGGCGGAACGCAGAAACGTCGATAGGGTTGATCGAGTTAATCGAGTTGCCAATAAATGTACTCTCACCCCAACTAACCACCTGATTACCCGCGCGCACGGTGCCGGGTTGATCGGCGATGGTGTAGTTGTGATAAACGAAGGCATCCAGCAATTGGTAGCCCGACGATTTGGCGGCTTCTTTACGCCCGTCATTGCTGACCTGCTTGAAATCCTGGCTGCTGTTTTCGAGAGCAAAGTCATACCAGTACTTGCCGCGAACGAATATCCCGCTGTCGCCCCACTTCAGTTGCAGGTCATGCACGCCCTTGAAGATCTCCGAGAAGGCATCGCCCTTCTTGAAGTTCAAGCGGTTATCGTCCCCCGTTGATGCCTGGCCTCTACCACCATTCACGGTGCCGACCAAACCCTCATTCGCATTTCGCAACGCAAAACTGGCGCCCAAGGACAGCGAAGAATCGAATTGCCCTTCGATTTCGCCGATGTTGAATGAAACGGCCTGCGCCTGTGCTGTACAGCCCAATGCGACGGCAATCGCCAGCGCCTTTGGCTTGAAGATGGCGCGCATTATTGTTGTTGTCATGCGTCTTCCCCGGTTGATTGCAGAGGAAGATACCCTACCTAGAGCCATCAGGAGCGATAAGCGCACAAAGGAGGTATTTAATCTGTACCTCGAAGGAGTGAATCCCCCATCTGGCCCGGCTCTGGGCGGCGTCATCGACGGCATGGATGACCGATGATTACGGGGTTGGATTGAACTTCTGGCGCCTCCTCGGCCGCCATTGCAGCTCACGAACGGTTTCCCAGCTGAAAATGCTGGTTGTTGCCGTGAACGTAACAGTGCATGTCGCAAATCGCTCTATTTCATTCGCGCTGATTTCTTTATTCTTGTCGGGCTCTCACAGCAACCGGCCAGAATGATTAAAAACGCCAGTTCATGTGTAAGTGTTTTCCTCCCCTGGTTAACCGACGTTGATTTTGAAGCTCCTGGTCTACGTCTTATTTTAGCCGCTGTTAATACAGCGGCTTTTTTTTGTCCGGATTTTATTGACCCTCACGCTCAGAACATCCCTGCGAAACCAAAAGAAGATTCCCACAGGTTTTTTCCTAGAATGTTGTGCACGGAAATTTCTTACACCATTCTCGGCTGCAGGACTACGAGCAACTGTGATTGAACTGTATTTACCAAGTCGGAAGTCAACAAGCGTTGACCCGACATTGGACAAGGCGTGTGCCTTGACACTTTAATAGATCACAGGAGCTTCATCATGAATAAGAAAATTGCTGCACTGGTACTGGCGCTGGGGATGGCGCAGTTGAGCGGAAATGCGATGGCTGAGCCTCAGGGCTGGACGACACCGTTGAATAAAATTTGCTTTATCAACAGTGGCAGTATTTCTGGAGGGACTGCACCAGCGGGGCAGGTGACAGTTGTCTACGGACCCTACACAGCGAAATGTGCGACTACTTATCACAAGTTTCAGCTGGGGTTGGTGTCTGTAAAGGTCCAGCAACTGCAGGGTGGCGCATGGACGGACCGCAGTGGCGCGGTCATGAGCCCCGCTTCGCAATATGGCTCGGGAACCTATCGTCTAGTTATTGATAATACGCGCAAACAAACATCGACTGTGTACGGCGGTGGCACATTCTCCGTGCCGCTCTGACACGCACCTGAAAGGGTAAACTTGGGCCGCTGCTGTTTTGCAGCGGCTCAAGTTAATTATTTTTCGAGAGACCTTATGCTCTTGTATCAATTAGTGACTTCACCTTGGCTGCTTCGGCCCTTTCTTTGATGGCCAGCATAACCACCAGTGCAGTATCCATGCTCACTAGCACTTGCTTGGCAAAACCATGCCCCTCTTCAATGTACTTTTTAGTATCCTCAAGAACGAACCGTAAGTAAGCGAAAGCGTCAATTTTTTTGCCAAAATTAATTTGATTACCCGATGAATTAAACTCACAGTTCATTGCACCTATAATACTGCACACATCCTCATCAATAACGCCTAGTTCAGACAAGGCAACGCTGAGCGCCATCATCTCGCGGGTTGTACTGTTTTCACCGTCAAAAGCAGACAAATCAAAATCCAATCCTTCCAGCTTCACCTCATTGGCGACGGTCTTATCAGCCCAATACTGCCGCGACTTTTGAGCAAGACCAGCTTCCACGGAGGAAAAGGCAGTATTCGTTAATTTGAACTTACTGTCTGGCACATAGACATAATCCGTAAGTCGCATCTGAATAGTTTCAAAATTGTATAGCATACATACCTCCGAACTCAGCAGGGGATGTCCGACATGTCGGATGGACCTCAACAGTCCTGA
>NZ_JAMFRV010000571.1 GCF_026224925.1 Pseudomonas sp.
ACCGTTCGACAGCCACCCTCAGGGCTAGGCACTGCCGTTTGTTAGCAGTAAGTATCAACCTTCACTTTTCACCGGCGTACTTTGCCCAGTAGCCTAGAGCGTATTCACCAACCCGAACGCGGTCAGCGCCGCCACTGATGAAGGAGCACCGAGTAGTCGTCAAAACGACCAGCATGGCGTCGGCGCCCGCATGACTGAAACAGTCGCGCGCCGCCGCTTCGTTGCGTCAAACAAAAAATCGGCGATCACCGCGTGTGCCAGTCCGGGTCATTACATGCCGGGAGCCGGTAGGCCGCTCCTTATATCAACCCCCACTATACTCAGCAGCGACATCACGGGCTTCACGCTCCAACTTTTCGACGGCAGGCTCATTCCCTCCATATCCCACCCTGCCGGCGTGCAGCAGCGCCTTCGATGTTGAGCAGGCACACCTGGTGCGGCATCTCATCGAGCAAGGCGAACTGGTCGCCCTGAACCTGCAACGGCCCTTCGCTGCCAGCCCGTCCTGCGTGGCGTGGAACCAGAACAAGCATTCGCCGGCCATGGCCTAGCTGCTCGATTACCTGGGAGGATACTGAGACGATGAATCAGGAATGGCTGAATGGAGCGCAGGTTTTTCCGAGTGACAACGATCTCTAGCATGAGCACCGGCAAATATCTCGAACTCGCAACGTACCACTGCGTCCAATGAGTAGGTCAATGGAGGTACCTGTGGAATACAAGGTTTGGCTGGAAGCCTAGGCCCAGCGCAATGTTGATTGCCTGCGCAGCTAGATCGATCGTGGCTTGCTTGCGCCAGTTGACCAGGAGCATTTGATGATTTTCATCTGGTCAGCAACCCGGACCTATACCAATCTCGGTTGGCAGATGTTGCTCATTACCGAGATAGCGAATTCTTTTTCATGAAGATAAAGAGCGTCTTTGCCACCATCATGGATTGATCAAAAAAATGCCCCGAAAATTCAGGGCACTCATCATTCATCACACAGTCATGCCACAGCCGCCGTTAGAACGGATAAGCGCGACGCTTGTGCTGCACCGAAATCCAGTGATCACTGGTCAACTCAGCGATGATCCAATCGCTATTGAATCGCCCAATACCACTATTTTTCTCGCCGCCGAACATGTTGTTCGGATCATCGTTCACCGAGATGTCGTTGATGTGCGTCATGCCGGCCTCAATTTGCTGCGCAAAGCGTAAGCCCCGGCCTTCGTCTTTGGTGAATACCGCCGAAGAGAGCCCAAACTCTGTCTGGTTCGCCAGCTCCAGTGCGTGAGCTTCATCGCGAGCCGTGATGATCGGTGCCACCGGGCAAAACTGCTCGGCCTGGGCCAAGTCGCTCATGTTGTCCACATTTACGAAGACGTGCGGTGGCAGGACCTGCCCCATCGCCGCGCCACCCAACAGCATCTCGATACCCTCGGCCTTAGCCGCTTCTATCCGGGCCACTGCGCCCTCCAACTGGCGACGGTTGATCAGCGGGCCAATGACTGTATCTGCAAGGTCAGGATCGCCGACTTTCAACTGGCGAACGCGCTCGACAAACGCTTCGACGAAATCCTTTTGCAACGAGGCGTCGACGATAATCCGGTTACTGCTCATGCAGATTTGACCTTGGTGCAGGAAGCGCCCCACAACGGCGGCGTGCACCGCCAGATCGAGGTCCGCGTCATCAAGCACCACGCAGGGAGCATTCCCACCCAACTCCAACCCGACTCGCTTGAGCGTCGGGCCTGTGACTGCCAACGCGCCAATGTGCCGCCCGACCCGAGTCGATCCCGTGAAGGAGATGAATTTTGGAATCGGGTGCAGGGTAAAGGCATCACCCAAATCAGCCACGTCTCCCACGACCACGTTCAAAACTCCCGGCGGAAAACCGGCCTCTTCGTAAATTTTCGCCAACAACAAACCACCGGTCACCGGCGTATCGTCGGCAGGCTTCACGACGACGGCGTTACCGAGTGCCAGTGCTGGTGCGATAGACCGATTGGAAAGGTGCATCGGCCAGTTCCAGGGACTGATAACCCCGACCACACCCAGTGGTTTACGGTAAACGCGGCTTTCTTTGTCGGGGGTGTCGATTGGCAGAATGCGGCCGACGACTCTCGAAGGCATGGCCGCGGCCGTGATCATGGTCGAACGTACCGCTGACCACTCGATTTCGGCTTTGGTACGCGTGCTGCCTGACTCACGAATCAACCAGTCGACAATTTCTTCGTGCCTGGCTTCCAGTACGCTAACGGCGCGCATGAACAAGGCTGAGCGCTCATTAGGTAACGTCTGCGCCCATGCTTTCTGCGCGGTTGCTGCCGCCTGGTAGGCGTCGTCGAGGTCGCTAGCATCACCCAGCGAAAGCTCGGTCAGCAGGGCGTTGTCATAAGGGTTGCGGTTCTCCAGGACCTTGCGCGTACTTCCGGAACGCCAGGCCCCGGCGATGTATTGGCCAGTAAAGTTTTGCCACGGTGTTGGGCGGTCAGACATGGGTGTTCTCCGGTTGATTCAAAGTAGGTCAGCGCCAGTATTCTTCTTGCTTGCCAGCCTGGAAGTCGCGAGGTTTGCCAATTGCTGGTGCAGTGCAAGGGTGTGATGTTCATCAGTTCGGTGGTGAGCGAAAAGCTGAGCAATCGCTGCGCATTCGAACGCAGCAATGAGCCGTGGAGAGGCCTTTTTTTCGAGGCTGATCAGACTTGTCAGAAGACCCCTGACTTGATCATAAATTCGTGCCTGAGCAGGTGGGGCAGGTGTATCCGAGATCTTCAGTGCGAGCCGCGCAATGCGCTTGCACAGGCGCTTGCGCTGGGAGCCTGGCGATGAAGGAACCAACCATCGGTAGGTCAGCACGGCAGTGAACACCCCGCCCAGAATTGCCAACATCTGCAACAGGGTATGTCTAAGGGATGTGTCTGCCTGCAATCCAGGTTGAGCGATTAACAAAAAGGTCATGTTCAGGTCGATGGCCAGTTTTGCTGTACCGGGCCGAGCCATGAGCAACGCTCCGATCATCAAAAACGGTGCGATAACCAAGGCCAGCTCCCACACTGTTCCCACTTCAGGTAACAGCCAAAAACGGCAGATCACGCCAAGAACGGCTCCAGCGGTCGAGCCAACAAGTACGTCTTTTAACGCCGCACTGGCGTGGCTATGGCTGGAGAACAGCGAGGCGAACAACACGGCCGTCATGACCATCATTG
>NZ_JAMFRV010000572.1 GCF_026224925.1 Pseudomonas sp.
CAGAGCATGTCGAGTACCTTCTGCCCAGTTGCGTAGCAGAACCGACCCGATAGCAATCTTCAAAACGGCCCTCTGAAGCTCCGCCAGATCAGCCTGTGCAGGCGATGGGAGGTCGCTACCGTTGAAGTAGTTGAATTCAATAAGCGCTCCAGTCTCCTCGTGGACAGACCCCGGCGCAACGGTGAATCCTCCATTGCCGCGGAGCTCGACAACCGTTTCGCCATCTTTGAACTGCTTCGTGGCGGGCGCTGCGGCAACACGATAAAGGAAATGGCTATCTGGTTTTGACGGGTGCCCGAAGACAAACTTCGTAGGCGGCAACAATGCGGGCCCAAGCATGACGGCCTCCGGCGAGTCTAGGTCAACATCCACCAGCCCCCCAGAGGCATCACCGAGCACGACACCAATGTTGCGACCAGGAAGGAAGTGGTCTGCCAACCGGCCAAATGAGATGCGCAGATTTAGCCAATCGTAATGGATGGGCTCCTTTAGAGCCGGCTTAACCGGAATTGGGCACATTCCAGCTCGATGATACTGTTGCGCATAAACAAGTAATGGATTTTCGTCGGACAAATCGCTAAAGTTCAAGTTGGTGCTCGCCAAAAATAGTCTCCTGCGTACTTATGATGTCATATTTGCATATTCATGCGGTCGAGGGCCGCATTCGGGGTCAGTAAAGCCATGGAGTACGGCTCCGTGCTATTGCTGATGGGATGTTCTTTAGAACCACCTGCCGGATTGCCGCGGATAGCGTGATGCTTTGACTGTCCGCAAACTTTCGCAGCTCCAGGAACTCCTGGTCGGTCCATCGCACAGTAGTTCTCGTGATCATCGACATGGCTTACCTCCTCATTGGCTCGATCTCATATTTAGCATTGTCTGCCGCGTGTCGGACATTCAGCCGCGCATCGTGCATTCGTAATGGTAAGAGTAGGGGCGCGCCAGTCGTACCGATCTACAGTTTTATTCGAAGTCATTATCAATGCAGTCTCCATCAATCTATGTTTTCGCTAGTGGCGATCTCGATGAATCGCCATTCAGGGGCGCATCCGTTGCCATACGATTAAAATGATTATGCTGGCATGTTGACTACAAGTCCGCACAACGATTGGAATCGCTCGATTTGTGCAATCGCTCCTGACCGGCTACGAATATTTTTTGCCAGTCACCAACTGCCCGGTGTCAGATCTACGTAAAGGGCGAGCATAAAGCCTACGATCTCGTCTTCGTGACGCTGCCCAAGCTCAAACCGCTGATCGTCCGTCAGATTGAGATCGTCCCACATCGCGGCTGTTGCGGTTGCTTCGAGCTCCATACTCTTGATGCCATCATCGACAACTTCATTGACGTGTGGCGCCACCAGATCCAATTCGCATTCGCATGAAAGCGCGTATGCAAGGAGTCCGGGAAGATCTGTCGCCGTGGAAACCAACAGAAGACCGTTTCCGCGCTGGATTACGTGCACTACACGATCTTCTGAGGCAATTCCGGTGACGATTCCCGATTTTTCAATAGCGGTCACGGCTGGGTATTTGTTAAGGCATTTACGCAAGTTGTCGACGCTTACCGATTCCGGCAGAGTGATACAGCGCATATTATTTTTCCATTTCTCGAGATTGACGCTATCTACCGTGCGCATAACCGCGGCCACGCGTTAGTCGTTACGGAATGGAAATATGGATCAATCCCTCCCTTGTCAGATCGCACAAAAGCCTGATCTTCATCGGATTGTGCTGTAATTCGGTGGCGTCTACTATTTTTTCCCCGCCGCGAAAAAACGGTTACGCTGCCAGAACTCAGCCAACGCCTGAATGCTATTTCGACCGAGCACTGCTTTGGCGGCCGGGTGAGCTTGGATGGTGTCCCAAGCAAATCTCAAAAAAATGGAGGGCTTGCCTCCGCTTTTCGCGCCAGTCTTCTTGCCACCATGACGAAGATAGATGGCCTTCAACGAGTGTAACAGGTTCAACAGCTCGGGATCATGAGGACGTCCCGGCTTTCGTCCTTCTGCCGCTGCACGCAGTTCTTTCTCAGGCAGAAGGAGCGCATCGTCTAGCCAACGGTGGCGGGGCATTGCTCTTACGGCTCTTCGCGCAACGTAAAGAATCTCTGCTTCCTTTCTTAGAGCTATAGAAGGCTTCGATCGCATAGAATTCGCCCGTGCATCGCAGAATACTCGCAGCGCTATGTCTATCTGCGTGCTTCGATCGTCGAGTACGTTCTCCTCTTTGCCTAATTTTACAAAATGTTGAATCAGCTCAGCCGACATAGCCGGCGAGATCGCCAATGGCTTGGCCACAAAATTAAACAAAGAAACATTCATCACTTTTTCTCTAAGTTGGATTCATCGTGGCGAGAAATTACTCGGCCAATTCAATTAATGGTGCCCGTATGAAACGCCGGTATAACTTCTATGAAACCATCTACGCAAGCTGGCGAACGTCACCACTCCTTGCGCAGGGTCGCCAAATGACCAGCCAAACTGAGGAACATCCTGCCAAGTTTTGATCCGGCTTCGCCTTGAAAGACAAGCGTTCCTTTGTGCCACCAAAAGTTGGCTACGCCACCGTTATCGAGATCGTAGCGAACGATTTCATCCCCGATCGAATACCGGCACCGGCAACTAATCATCCGCATATATCGGTGCAGCATTTCGTGTGGCCCGTCATAGTCTATGCTCATCATTTCCGTCTACGTCCATTATTGCTACGTCGTCAAACTAATCCAACCTGCTATTGAGAGCGTAGAGTCCCCGCCAGGCCGATGTCCAATGATTTCAAGTTTGTGAATCTCGAAGGGTTTTCAACCAAGCTTCCCTTTGGAGATAATTGAGATAGGCATTTCGCACCGTCGAGCGACTGTAGCCGTTCTTGTTATCAGGATTATCGCTGGAGAATTTGAAATATGCCGCTTCAAGCTTTTCCACTCGTGTCACTTCCTCCGCGACGGCCATGCCCAACCACGGCATTGCCAGATCGCGACGTTCCCACTCATCGCGTCCGACCGTAGGGGATCCGACTTTCGAGCGAAAAATGAGGCGAGCTGCGCCCGCCGTGCTCGGCTCGAGATGATCGATGAGCCATTCAACGACGCACGGATCAACCTCGTTTTTGATGCGCATTAAGCCGACGATGGAGCGAATGTCATCCGATGATATCGGCTCGGCCGACATCATCGCTTTCAAGTCTTCGCAAGCTGGCTTTCGCGGTCGGCCATTCGCTTTTTTTATATTATAAGAATTTGAGCCGGCAGAGAATGGCGACAACATCCTTGCAAATGATGATAGCACAACAGGATGAGGTATCGGGGAATAGCGGAGATAACGCGCTAGATCTGAGTTGTCTCCAAGTTGCAAAGCTCGCAACGCGCTCACCCAGTCCATCATAACGTCGTCTGAATTTATGGGTCCGTAAGGACTGCGTTCTTTCTGTCTTATTGAAGATCGATGGGCCATATGCACTCGCCATTCAGTTGATGAGTCGGCATCTATCGATGGTTGGAGCGCTATTAAAGGCGGACCAGTGCGGAAAAAGAACGTTTAGCTGACTGCATTCGGCAAAGTTTTTACTTTTTGAAAAATTTGTAAGCGGGTAGCCGGTAACCAGAGGGCAATATGCGAGTTAAATGAAATGAAAGTGGTTGGAAACATCGACGATCACGTTTGCGCGACTGACACTTCCTTCCCTCCCCCCATGGAGTGGATCAACCTCTAGCTCAAGCTCGTGAATTCTTTCCAAAATCATGGGGCAATCCTTCCGACACGGGTGGAAGTCGCCTCACATTGGTGCCCAATCCCAAGGCCCCGGGGCCTGGATTGCCCAGGTGAGAACCGTTGGTTTATCTGTCTCATTTTCTCGCTACTAAGAGCATCACCAGCGATGTAGTAACCATTTGACAGAGACAGACGCACATTTGTAATAGATCGCCAATCGGACGCGAGCTCGCGTTTCAGGATCGTGGATAGAGATAAGTGTCTGCCACACCGCCAATTGTATGCCGGAAGTTATCGCTAAGAACATTTAATAGTTAACTGATTTTGTCTTTTAGGGA
>NZ_JAMFRV010000573.1 GCF_026224925.1 Pseudomonas sp.
GATCGTCCGTACTCGCCACCATGATCGTGGGAAAGGGCAGACGTTGCGTCGACATCGGCACAAAACCCGATGTGCCCGGCGGATAGCTATCCGCCTCGGTATCACTCGGAGCCACCAGCAACGCTCCACGCACCTTGTTTACCTCGGGATATTGCTCCGCCCAGCGTGTGATCAGGGTACAGGACAGGCTATGGGCCACCAGCACGACGTCCCCTTCGGCAGCCTCGATTTGCTGATTCAAGCGCTCAACCCAATCTTTAGCGTTTGGAGTCTCCCAGTCTTGTTGCTCGACTCTGCGCAGTTCTGGAAACTGCCGCTCCCACTGGCTCTGCCAATGTGTTTCGCCAGAATTGAACAGGCCCGGCAGGATCAAAACTCTGACTGTCATCTTCCTTCTCCTTTAAAAAATCCATACGTTAACAAACAACCATTGGCCTGCAAAAATACCAGTATCACGATGAAACACGCACAGCTTCATTCGCGAATGAATTGGCTCCCACCAGAAATTCAGGTATTCCTCTGCCCCCTGTCCGAAACCCGCAGTAACAACCTCGTTTTTTGCCGATCACTGACATATGCGGCACACTGTTCGCCTCGTTTTTCCTATGCAGCAGATGCCGTATGACCCGCTCCCCGTTCCGCCGTCTTGTGTTTGGCACCTTGCGCCGCTTGCTGTACCTCTGGGTTCGCTCAGAGACCATCAATCAATCGTCGTTCACCCTCAACCTCGACCGCAGCCGACCGGTTTTTTATGTCCTGCAATCACCGTCGCTGAGTGATCTGGCGGTTGTTGACACTGAGTGCAGCAAGGCCGGGTTGCCTCGGCCGATCCTACCGGTTGCAGTGGGTAACCTGCTGGAGCCCGCCGCGTTTTTCTACCTGACGCCCGAACCCGACTGGCTGGGCCGCCAGGACAAACGCGGTGCGCCACCGACCCTGGAACGCCTGGTCAGCGCCATCACCCAGAATCCCAGCGAGGATGCGCAAATCATCCCGGTCAGTGTGTTCTGGGGCCAATCGCCGGACAGTGAATCGAGCCCATGGAAGCTGTTGTTTGCTGACAGCTGGGCGGTTACCGGGCGTTTGCGTCGATTGGTCAGCATTCTGATATTGGGTCGTAAAACCCGCGTGCAGTTTTCTGCGCCGGTTCATCTGCGGGAGTTGATCGATGAAAACAAAGGCCACGAGCGTACGTTGCGCATGGCCCAGCGTATTTTTCGGGTGCACTTTCGCAACCTGAAAACCGCTGTCATCGGCCCCGATCTGTCGCACCGACGCACGCTGGTGCGCGGCCTGTTGGACGAGCCGTTGGTCAAACAAGCCATTCTCGAAGAGGCCGAACGGGCCAACATTCCCCAAGCCAAAGCCCAAGCTCAGGCGCTGAGTTACGGCAACGAAATCGCGTCCGACTACAGCTATTCCGTCATCCGCTTCATGGAAGTGGTGTTGAGCTGGTTTTGGAACAAGATCTACGACGGGATCAAGGTCAGCCACATAGAGGGCGTACAAGCAGTCTCACCCGGCCATGAAGTCATTTATGTCCCATGCCATCGCAGCCACATCGATTACCTGCTGCTGTCCTACCTGCTGTTTCGCAATGGCCTGACACCGCCGCACGTGGCCGCTGGCATCAACTTGAATATGCCGGGCATTGGCGGACTGTTGCGACGCGGAGGCGCCTTCTTCATGCGCCGTACGTTCAAGGGCAACCCGCTGTATAGCTCGGTGTTTAACGAATACCTGCACACGTTGTTCACCAAAGGGTTTCCAGTCGAGTACTTCGTCGAAGGCGGTCGCTCCCGAACCGGACGCATGTTGCAACCGAAGACCGGCATGCTGGCGATTACTTTGCGCAGCTTCCTGCGCAACTCCCGCACGCCAATTGTGTTTGTGCCGGTGTACATCGGTTATGAGCGTGTGCTCGAAGGCCGTACGTATTTGGGCGAACTACGCGGTGCCAGCAAGAAGAAAGAATCGATTTTCGATATCTTCAAAGTCATCGGCGCACTCAGGAAACAACGCTTCGGCCAAGTGTCGGTGAACTTTGGCGAGCCCATAAAACTCGCGGACTTTCTTGATAATGAACAACCCAACTGGCGTGAGCAGGAGTTAGGCCCGCAATTCCGTCCCGCGTGGTTGAACGACACCACCTACCGCCTCGGTCAGCGGGTGGCGCGTCACCTGAACGAAGCCGCGGCGATCAACCCGGTCAACTTGGTGGCATTGGCGCTGCTGTCGACCAACAAACTGGCGCTGGATGATCAGGCCATGGCGCGCATTCTGAACCTGTACTTGACGCTGCTAAGGCGTGTGCCGTATTCACCGCATACGACGCTGCCCGAGGGCGATGGCAAAACGCTGATCGACTACGTGAAGGGCATGAACCTGCTGTCGGAACAAAATGACGCGCTGGGCAAAGTCCTTTATCTGGATGAGCAAAACGCAGTCTTGATGACCTACTACCGTAACAACGTGCTGCACATCTTCGCCCTGCCCTCACTGCTAGCAAGCTTCTTCCAGAGTTCGTCGCGAATGAACCGCGATCAGATCCTGCGTTATACCCGCGCGTTGTACCCGTACCTGCAATCAGAGTTGTTCATTCGCTGGCCGCTGAACGAGTTGGACGCCGTGGTTGATCAATGGCTCGAGGCCTTCGTCGAACAAGGCTTACTGCGCTTTGAGCATGACGTTTACCTGCGCCCGGCGCCGAGTTCGCGTCATTTCGTGCAATTGACCTTGCTGTCACGGGTCATCGCTCAGACGCTGCAGCGTTTTTACATGGCAATCTCGTTGCTGCTCAATAGCGGGCAGAACAGCATCAGCGCTGAAGAGCTGGAAGACCTGTGCACGGTCATGGCGCAACGGCTGTCGATTTTGCATGGGCTCAATGCGCCGGAATTCTTCGATAAAAGCCTCTTCCGCCACTTTATCCAGAACATGCTCGACTTCGGCGTGTTGCGTAAAGACACGGCCGGCAAGCTCAGTTATCACCCATTACTCGGCGAATTGGCAGAGGGTGCAGCCAAGCGCGTACTGCCTGCCGAGATCCGTTTATCGATCCGCCAAGTAGCCTTGCACCGCAGCGAAGATGTTACAGAGGCTGACCCTGCGGGATAAATCCGTTAGATTCCTGTCGGTGGCGTCAGGGTTCTTCTGCCGCCACCCGTATGGAGATTCAGATGAAAAAGTTGATTATTATTCTTGCAACCGCTCTGCTCGGCGCCTGCGCCCACCAACCACCCACCGATCAAGCCAGCTTTGATGGCGAAGTTTTCTATCTGCAACGCATCGCATTGCCACCGGCTGCAACCATGACTGTGAGTATCCAGGACATCTCGCGCGCAGACGCCCCTGTGATAATTCTGGCCAGGCAGACCGCGCCGGTTAAAGGCCAGGTGCCATTGCCCTTTACCTTGGCTTACGACCCTAAGCAAGTACAGACCGGACACAGTTACTCTGTCAGTGCGCACATCGAACTCGACGGCAAGTTACTGTTCGTCAGCACCGGCCGACATGCAGTCCAGTTGAATGGCCAAGACCAGCAACCGATGCGGATTCGCCTAGACTCCGTTCAGTGACACCCTGGCGCTGATACCTTTATGTTTACGGGCAGATCAGCGCCATTTTCTTAAATCGCTCGTTTGAAAAGGATGTTTCCATGCTCCGCCCTTCCGTTGTTATTGCCGGCCTGTGTGCGGGCTTGTTGTTGTCCACCAACGTTTTCGCCTTGGCCCTGAGCGATCTGTCCCAGTCGGACGCTAGCGGTGGTCTCAAAGACGCACTGACCCAAGGCGCGCAAATCGCCGTCAAGCAACTGGGGGTTCCCGGTGGCTTCAGTAACAATAAAGACGTACGCATTGAGTTGCCGGGCAGCCTGGGCAAAGTAGCGAAGAAGATGAAGCAGTTCGGCATGGGAGCTCAGGTTGATCAACTAGAAGCCAGCATGAACCAGGCCGCTGAAGCCGCTGTGCCGCAAGCACAGGCGTTGCTGGTGGATGCCGTGAAGAAGATGAGCGTGGCCGACGCCAAGGGCATCCTCAGCGGCGGCAATGACTCAGCCACCCAATACCTGAGCAAGACCAGCCGTGATCAGATCCGCGCAAAATTCCTGCCCATCGTCAAACAAGCCACCGACAAAGTCGGCGTGGCGCAAAAATACAACGCCTTCGCCGGTCAAGCGGCCGCCCTCGGCGTCGTCGACACCAAAGACGCCAACATCGAAGGCTACGTGACCGAACAAGCGCTTAATGGCCTGTTCAAAATGATCGGCGAACAAGAAGAGAGCATTCGCAAGAACCCAGCCGCCGCAGCGACCAGCCTGGCGAAAAAAGTGTTTGGGGCGATGTAAACTCAAAAACTCCTGAAGTGTAGGAGCTTGCACGCTCCTACAACACCTCAACCTTCTTCACCCTGAACCACGCCGCATACAACGCTGGCAGGAACAACAATGTCAGTGCCGTTGCCACGATCAAGCCGCCCATGATGGCCACGGCCATCGGGCCGAAGAATGCGCTGCGTGATAACGGGATCATTGCCAGCACGGCTGCGAGGGCGGTGAGAACGATGGGCCGGAAGCGCCGGACGGTGGCTTCGATGATGGCGTGCCATGGATCAAGCCCCGCCGTAATGTCCTGTTCGATCTGGTCCACCAGAATCACCGAGTTGCGCATGATCATCCCGGACAAGGCGATGGTGCCAAGCATGGCGACAAAGCCGAACGGCTGATGAAACAAGATCAGGAATGACGTGACACCGATCAAGCCCAGCGGCGCGGTCAGGAACACCATGGCGACCCGCGAGAAGCTGCGCAGTTGCAGCATCAGCAGGGTCAGGACTACAACGATGAACAGCGGTACCCCGGCATTCACCGATTTTTGCCCTCGCTCCGACTCTTCGACGGTACCGCCCACCTCAAGCAGGTAGCCATCCGGCAATTGCGCCCGGATGTCGGCCAAGGTTGGCTGGATTTGTTGGATCAGCGTGGCGGGTTGTTCCTTGCCGTAGATATCCGCACGCACCGTCACCGTCGGCAGCCGGTTACGGTGCCAGATGACACCTTCTTCAAAACCGTATTCCAGCGTCGCAACTTGCGACAGCACAACGCTGGTGCCGTTGGACGTCGGTATGGCGAGGCTTGAGAGCGAGGCAAGGTCTTTGCGGGCGTCAGAGGTCCCGCGGACCAAAATATCGATCAGTTCGTCGTCTTCGCGGTACTGGCTGACGCTGGACCCGGTCAACGAGCTTTGCAGGAAGCGCGACAGGTCCGCAGTGGTCACGCCCATCGCCCGCGCCCGATCCTGATCGACGTTGAGGTGCACCACTTTGCTGGGCTCCTCCCAATCCAGATGGACATTCGACAAATACGGGTTCTCACGCACCTTATCAGCCACCTTGCGCGCCAGCTCACGGGCTACGTCAATGTGTTCGCCCGAGACTCTGAATTGCACCGGGTAGCCTACGGGCGGGCCGTTTTCGAGGCGCGTCACACGTGGTCGCAGAGTCGGAAATTGTTCGTTCAGGGTATTCAGCAACCAAGTGCGCACAGCCTCTCGGTCTTCGATGGTTTTCGCCAATACCACGAACTGAGCAAAGCTGGCAGCCGGCAACTGCTGATCCAGCGGCAGATAAAAGCGTGGTGAACCCGTACCGATATAGGCCACGTAGCTGTCGACACCTTCGTGATCCTTAAGCATCTGTTCCAGCCGAGATACCTGTTCGGTGGTATTGGTCAGCGACGCACCCTCGGCCAACTTCAAATCAACCATCAGCTCAAGTCGCACTGACGCGGGGAAGAACTGTTGCGGGACGAAACGGAACATCACCACCGATAAAACGAAGAGGCAGACCGTCAACACCAGCACCGTTTTACGCCGATGCACACACCAGCCAACCAGACTTCGCACGCGCTGATAGAACCGAGTGCCATAAGGGTCGGGGGCGCTTGCGCCGTGTTTGGCCGCGTGATTTTTTGCCAGATCGGGCAGCAATCTGTCGCCCAAATACGGTACGAACACCACGGCGGCGACCCAAGACGCCAGCAAAGCGATGGTCACCACTTGGAAGATCGAGCGGGTGTATTCGCCGGTGGTCGATTGTGCGGTTGCGATCGGCAAGAAGCCTGCAGCGGTGATCAGCGTGCCGGTGAGCATCGGGAACGCGGTACTGGTCCAGGCGAAACTCGCGGCCTTTAACCGGTCGTAACCCTGCTCCATTTTGATTGCCATCATCTCTACAGCAATAATTGCGTCGTCTACCAGCAACCCCAGCGCCAACACCAGCGCGCCGAGGGAAATCTTGTTCAGGCCCACGCCCAGGTAATACATGCAGGCGAAGGTCATCGCCAACACCAGCGGAATGGTCAAAGCAACCACCAGCCCAGTGCGCATACCGAGGGAGAAGAAACTCACTAACAAGACGATGGCCAGCGCCTCGGCCAGTACGTGGACGAACTCACCAACCCCGGTTTTCACCGCTGCGGGTTGATCCGACACTTTGTGCAGCTCCATACCAGCCGGTAGATTCTGCTGAATATGGGCAAACTCAGCTTCAAGAGAATGCCCCAAGGAAAGGATGTCGCCGCCATCCTTCATTGCCACGGCCAGGCCGATGGCGTCTTCGCCCATAAAACGCATGCGTGGCGCGGGTGGATCACTGAACCCGCGATGGACCTCGGCGACGTCACCGATACGGAAGGTACGGCCATTCACCCGAAGCGGAAAATTCTGGATCTCGTCGACGGACTGGAATCGCCCGGTCACCCGCAATTGAATGCGATCAGTGGGAGTCTCGAAGAAGCTGGCCGCTGAGACTGCGTTTTGGTCTTCCAACGCTTGCTGGACCGCTTGCAGTGGAAGCCCAAGGGTCGCCAGCTTCAGGTTCGACAGCTCAATCCAGACCTTTTCATCTTGCAGGCCCAGCAGTTCGATCTTGCCGACGTCCTTGACCCGTTGCAGTTGGATTTGCACGCGATCGGCATAATGTTTGAGCACGGCGTAGTCAAAACCCTGGCCGGTCAGCGCATAGATATTGCCGAAGGTTGTACCAAACTCATCGTTGAAAAATGGCCCCTGAATACCGGTCGGCAAGGTTTGGCGGATGTCGCTGATCTTCTTCCGCACCTGGTACCACAACTCGGGTACCTGCGAAGCGGACATGGCGTCGCGAGCAAAGAACGTGACCTGAGATTCACCCGGCCGCGAGAACGAGATGATGCGCTCGTACTCACCGGTTTCCATCAGTTTCTTCTCGATGCGGTCAGTCACTTGCCGGGCCACTTCCTCGGCACTGGCACCGGGCCAAAGGGTGCGCACAACCATGGCCTTGAACGTGAACGGCGGGTCTTCGCTTTGCCCTAGTTTGGTGTAGGACACAGCACCAACGATGGCCAACAGCAGCATCAAAAACAGGACAATCTGACGGTTACGCAGCGCCCATTCGGAAAGGTTGAAACGCATCCGTGCCTACTCCTTAGCCGCCAATTTCACTTCCCGATTGCTACGATCCACCGGGCGCACTTTTTCGCCCTCATGCAGCACATGCACACCCGCAGCGACAATCCAGTCTGTGGCGCTGAGGCCTTCCAGGACGGGTACGGTCTCTTGACCGTATGCTGAGACGCGTACGGGGGTGCGCTTCAAGGTGTCATCTGCATCGATGCGCCAGACATACGTGGCACCATTTTCGGCAGTCAACGCCGACAAGGGCACCGACAGCGCACTGGCTTCACCTGGCTGAATAAATACCCGTGCGCTTTGGCCCAATCCGGCGGGGACTTTTCCACCAGCAAAGGTGATCTTCGCGGCGAAGGTGCGCGA